>NZ_CFDJES010000099.1:0-2106 GCF_983723665.1 Cobetia sp.
CAGCAGACGCTGGCGCGCAGCCTGACCCGCCAGCAGGAAGTGCTGGAGGCGCAGCTGCTGGAGCGTGAAGAGCGTCTCGAGACACTGAGCGAGCGCTACGCCGAGCTGCGCGAGACACATGCCTCGCTGGTGACGCGCCAGCGTCAGGAGGCCAGCCATCACGAGCAGCAGCTGGCATTGCTCAACGAGTCGCGCGAGCGCCTGAGTCAGGAATTCGAGCAGCTGGCGGGCAAGGTGTTCGAGGAGCGCCAGCAGCGCTTCACCGCCGCCAGTGGCGCCCAGCTCGAGCAGTTGCTCAAGCCGTTTCGTGAGCAGGTCGGCGACTTCCGTCAGCGCCTCGAGCAGCTGCATGGCGAGGAGGTGCGTGAGCGCACCAGTCTCAAGAGTCAGCTCGACCAGCTGGCGGGGCTCAACCGCCAGATCACCGAGGAAGCAGCCAACCTGTCGCGGGCGCTCAAGGGCGACAGCAAGATGCAGGGCAACTGGGGCGAGATGATTCTGGAGACCGTGCTGGAGCGCTCCGGTCTGCGTGATGGCATCGAGTTCAAGCGCGAGGTGTCGTTCACCGGTGAGGGCGGACGCCAGCGTCCGGATGCCATCGTCTACCTGCCGGACAACAAGCATCTGATCATCGATGCCAAGGTCTCGCTGACCGCCTACACCGAGTACGTCAACGCCGAGGACGACGTGACGCGAGCACGCGCACTGCGCGCGCATCTGACTTCGGTGCGCGGCCATGTCACCGGGCTTGCGCGGCGCAACTATCCCGCCATCGAGGGGCTGGGCTCGCCGGACTTCGTGTTCCTGTTCCTGCCGATGGAGCCGGCTTTCGCGCTGGCCTTCGAACACGATGACAGCCTGTTCCAGGATGCCTTCACCCAGGGCGTGGTGATGGTGACGCCGACCACCTTGCTGGCCAGCCTGCGCACCGTGGCGAGTCTGTGGAGTCTGGAGCGTCAGAACGACAATGCGCGCGTGATCGGTGAACGCGCGGGAGCGCTGCTCGACAAGTTCCGCGGCCTCGCCGAATCCCTCGAGGAGCTGGGCACTCAGCTGGGACGTACGCGTGAGGCGCATGATACCGCCATGAAGCGGCTGGCCAGCGGGCGCGGCAACCTGATCAGCCGTGCCGAGGAGCTGCTGGAACTCGGCGCGCGCATGAAGAAGCCACTGCCGGAAGCGCTGGTGCGCCAGTCGCGCGACACCCTGCATCAACCCGAGCAGGCGCTGGATCAGCCATCGACACCCGCGCCGTCGGCGCTTGATCGCCAGCCCGCGCCCGAGCCGCCTGCCAGTGAAGAAGCGGCGGCCAGTGAAGAAGCGGCAGCCAGCGAAGGCCAGGATGTCACCAGAGCGCCGGGTGCCGAAGTACCGGGTGCCGAAGCACCGGATGCCGAGGCATTGGATACAGAGACACTGGACACCGAGGCAGGGCAGGCACCTGCGTCGCTCTCGCGCTGGGAGCTCATGGAGCGCAAGTGGCAGGGCGATACCTGATCGCCCTCATCGCCTGCAGTACTGCAGGCAACCGTTGCGACTGACGTTACAACAGGCGTTGCGACATGCCCTCAGACAGCAGATGACAGTCAACGACAGCGGCCCCTGCATGGGGCCGCTGTCGTTTGTATGGCGAGGTCAACGCAAGCGCGGGGTATCGTTTCCACATGCGATGAGGGGAGTGCGGTCAGCGCGATATTGTCGAGTCGCGGCAATAATTTCGATCTTTTCTGCATCCATCTTCCCAAGCCCCCCGTAAGTTGGATTGAGCCCGCGGCGCAGGGGCGAAAGTGATAGATAAATAACGTTTGGCTCATTAAAGAGCATTTTCTCAGGAGATGTGCCCATGTCTACCAAGACGAACAAGTCCGCCAAGACCGCTTTTGCCCTGGCCTCCGCACTCGGAACCGCTGTCGCTCTGTCTACCGCTGTCGTCTCCCTCCCGGCCCACGCGGCGGGCATGGAAAAGTGCTACGGCGTGTCGCTGGCCGGTGAGAATGACTGCGCCGCTGGCCCGGGTACTTCGTGTGCCGGGACTTCCACCGTCGATTATCAGGGCAATGCCTGGAAGCTGGTTCCGGAAGGCACCTGCACCTCCATCGAGACGCC
>NZ_CFDJES010000099.1:2206-10045 GCF_983723665.1 Cobetia sp.
CCGGCGCTGGGGTTTCTCGAGATTCATGCCGAGAACTACATGGGCGCCGGCGGGGCTCCCCATGCCCGGCTGGATGCGCTGCAGGAGTATCCGCTCTCGATTCATGGTGTCGGCCTGTCGCTGGCATCGGAGCGCCCGCTGGATGCCACGCATCTGGCGCGCCTCAGAACGCTCTGCGAGCGTCACCCGCCCACCAGCGTGTCAGAACACCTGGCCTGGGCCGGCCATAGCGGCCACTTCTACAACGACCTGCTGCCGGTACCGCTGACGGACGCGATGCTGGCACGGGTCAGCGATAACCTGATGCAGTTGCAGGACACCCTGGGCCGTCAGGTATTGATCGAGAATCCCGCCCACTATCTGCGTTTCGATGCACGCGAGCTGGGAGCGGAACTGATTCCCGAGACGCATTTCCTCACTCGCCTGGTCGAGCGCAGTGGCTGCGGTCTGTTGATCGACGTCAACAATGTCTTCGTCTCGGCGCACAACATCGGGATCGATCCCGCGGCCTGGCTGGAATCCATTCCGGGCCACGCCGTCGGGGAGATCCATCTGGCGGGGCATGGCGAGGACACGCGTGAAGGTCTGTTGATCGACAACCATGGCGCGCCGGTCTGTGATGAGGTCTGGGCGCTGTATGCCGACTTCATCAATCGCATCGGGCCGCGGCCGACGCTGATTGAATGGGATACCCAGATACCGGCGCTGGAGGTATTGCTGGGGCAGACCACGCGCGCTCAGGCGTTGCTGCACAGCACACGGGCGCAGCAGCTGACGCGCTCCGACATGGAGGGCGACCGATGACCTCTCTCGAGCGGCATGCCAGCGCTGAGCGCCAGCCCGACTGGCAGCGCGCCTTCATCGAGGCACTCACTAAGCCCGATGCCGCGCTTCTGGGTATCGAGGCAGGCCATCAGCAGCGCCTCGATGTCTATCGCAACAATGTCTGGGCCAGCCTGATCAGTGCGCTGGAAGAGGCCTATCCGGTGACCCGTCAGGTGGTGGGCGAGCGCTTCTTTGCGGCCCTGGCCCACGATCATTCCCGCCAGCATCTGCCGCGCTCACCGCTGATGATGGAGTACGGGGCCGGGCTTGCCGAGACTCTGCACACGACCCTGACCACGCTGGTCGAGACGCGTCAGGTGTCGGCCGCTCAGCTGCCGTTCTATGCGGTGGACCTGGCCCGCTTCGAGGCCGCTCGCCTGGTGGCCTATCACGCGGCGGACGCCGAAGCCCTGGTGCCGACCCAGCTGTCGGGATTGCCGCCGGAGGCGGTGATGGAACTCAGGTTCTCGGCGCACCCCGCGGCTTGTCTGCTGCACCTGGAGCATGCGGTGCTCGAGATCTGGCAGCGCCATCAGCATGCAGACGCGACGCTTGAAGGGCTGGATATCGCGCGGCCGGAGCGGATCTTGATCACGCGCCCGGCGCTGGAGGTGCAGGTCACGGTGCTGTGCGAAGCCGCTGCCTTGCTGCTCGAGCTGCTGCTGGCGGGGCAGACGCTGGCGGACGCGGCAGCGCGGCTCGCGGACGCGCACCCCGAGCAGGAGCTGGGGCAGTTACTGGCTCCATTGCTGGCAAGCGGTGTGTTCCTGGCGCTGGACTAGTCGCGCATCAAGCTGGTCATTACAAGCCAATCATTCCCCTTTTTAGCGCCCCGGCGCACCCTTGAGGAGGCCTCATCATGAGCCTTGAATCATCAACGACGCCTGCGGTTCGTGCCGGTGTGACGGGGCAGGTCCTGAAAGTGTTCGTCTGGCTGGAAAACCTGCGCATGGATGCGGTGCTGATCCTGATGCGCGTCATCGTCGGCGCGGTATTCTTCATGTCGGCGCAGACCAAGGTCGACGGCTTCTCGATCAAGGACAGCACCTTCTTCCTGTTCGAGCACGAATACGCCTTGCCGCTGGTCTCGCCGATACTGGCCGCCTGGCTGGCGACCATCGCCGAGCACCTGTTCCCGCTGATGCTGTGGCTGGGGCTGGGGACGCGCTTCGCGGCGCTGGGGCTGGCTGTCATGACGCTGACCATTCAGCTGTTCGTCTACCCTCACGCCTGGGTGACCCACGGCCTGTGGCTGTCCAGCCTGCTGGTGCTGGTATTGCAGGGCCCGGGACGCCTGTCGCTCGATCAGCTGATTCGCTCACGCATCGCCTGAGGCCGTCATTCGGCAGAGTCGTTCGGTGAGGCTCATATCAGTCGCGCACAACGCAAGACGGAGACCCCAGGGTCTCCGTCTTGCGTTCTATTGCCAGCTATCTATCCGCTGGCTATCGAGGCGCTCAGGCCGGCTCGTCGGCGAGTTGATGCTCGATCTCGGCACGTACCATCTCGACGCTGGCGGCATCGATGTAGCCGTTGGCATGCGCGTGGTGCGCCATGTCGAGGCTATCGGTGCTCAACAGCATCACGCAGCCGAGCGCGGCCAGCTCCTCGCCGAGCTGGTCCAGCTCGGCCTTGCGCGAGTCCGAATCGCCTATCTGGCGAATGTAGATCGCGCAGATGCGACCGGGATAGCGGCGCACGACCTCGGCGTAGACTTCCGGGTCATGCTGGCCGCTGTCGCCGATAAGCAGGAACTGCATCTCGTCATACAGGCCGAGCATCTTCTCGATCAGCGCCTGCTTGTGGTCTTCGGAGCGTCTGGGCAGCGGGCGTTGCAGCGTCAGGCCCCACTCGCGCAGGAACAGGATTGGCCCGACCGGAATGCGGTTGTGCTGGAAGAAGACCTCCAGCATCTCGTAGATGCTCCACGGACCACGCGACACATAGAGCAGCGGGCGCTGCTGCTGGCCGTCATCACCCTCATGGAGTGCCTGATAGAGCGCGGCCACGCCGGGGAAGGCGGTGCGGCGCTCGGCGGACTCGATGAACAGGCGGTAAAGCATCTTGAGCTTGTTGGCGACACCGGTGTACATCACGGTGTCGTCGATATCGCTGATCACCCCGAGGCGTGTGCTGATGGGCGGCAGATAGACCTGCGCCTCGCCCTCCACCGGAGGCTGCTTCGGCGGACACGCCGTGATGCGGGCGGTATGCCACTGGCCCTGGTGCTCCAGCGGCTCATCGAGCGGCAGATGCACGCTGAAGTAGCCATCGCGGTCGGTGATGGCGGTGGTGCGGTTGTCTCCCAGGGCGACCTCTACCTCGACGCCGCTCTTGCCCCAGCGCAGCATGCGGCGACCGACATCCATCAGGTCGCGCCCGGCGCCGGGAGCCAGCTGGCTGCGTGAGCCGGGCTGGCGGAAGATGCGCCCCATCAGAAAGGCTTCGCTGTGCGAGCCGTAGCCACGATAGGCGTGAATGACGTAGCCATCCTTGCCCTGGGCGTGGCGCATGGGCTTGGCAGCCACATGCAGCAGCTTGCGTAGCAGACGTGTCAGCGGCAGTGACATGCAACCCTCCTGGTCGGTATTTGGCGGGCCTTCATGGCCACATGACAACGCCGCCTTTCGAGTCCCGCGTGTGCAGGGTCGAAAGGCGGCGTTCACACTGCGCGAATGCCTCGCGGCCCAGTGTCAGTCAAGTACAGCGTCAGACAGCAGCATCAGAGATCCGCACTGACATGTCCTGGCGCTGCATTGGCTTGAGCGCTTACTCGCCCAGGTAGGCGGACAGCATCCACACGGTCTTTTCCTGCTCGCGGATGTAGTCACCGACCAGTGAAGCGGTACCTTCATCGTCGGCGTCAGACGCGACGGACATGATCTCGCGCTGCAGTTCGATCAGGGACTTGTAACCGGTCAGCAGGCCCTTGACGCAAGCCGTGCCGTCGCTGACGTGGGTGTCTTCCTTGATGGTGGCGACGCGCGCGTAGTCACTGTAGGCGTGCAGCGGCTCGTGACCCAGGGTCAGGATACGCTCGGCGATCTCGTCGACCTTGGTCAGCAGGTCGGTGTAGGTTTCCTCGAACTTCACGTGCAGCTCGAAGAACTGGTTGCCCTTCACGTTCCAGTGGTAACCACGGGCATTCATGTAGAAGGTCTGGTAGTTGGCCAGCAGGATGTTGAGGTGCTCGGCCAGCTGAGTGGCGCTGGCAGTGTGCAGGCCGATGGCATTGGTATCGTTGGACATGAAGACTCTCCTGGAAAATGTGAAGTGAACGGCATTGTGGGGAAAGTGGAGATGCAGGTGGCGAGCCGTGCTGCCAGTATGCCACCAGTGTAGAGGCTGGGCGGGATGCAGGGTAACGAATTCACTGTATCGCCCTCATCGGCCACCCCTATCGTCGCCGGCGCACCACCCTCAAGCCGTAGATGAATGCCTGGTAAGAGATGTGGTGCGCGCACGCGGTTTTCAAGGTCGCACACGGATATTGCAGCCAATGTCGTCGGCTCGGATATTCTGATTTCGGCCACATACGCAAAGGCCCCGCACGGGGCGGGGCCTTTGCGACAGCCATGTCATCAGCTGTCATCACTTCTGCAACGCTCAGGCGTCAGTTGCGCGCCATGTGCAGGAAGTGCATGTGCTTCTCGTACTGGTCCAGCACGTCGCCGATCACCTGCTCCTTGGTGTAACCCATGACGTCATAGGTCTGGCCACCTTCACGCAGGAAGACCTCGGCGCGGTAATGGCGTTCCACGTCGCTGGTGCCCTTGCGCTTGACGTTGCGCAGCGCGAAGGCCGGTGCTGCATATTCGCGCACCCGCACACCGTAGACGAAGTCGACTTCCTCGCCGTGGCTGACCTGCAGATAGCTGCGGTCTTCCTCGTCATTGACGCGAGTATCCAGGCCCTGGGCCTCGAATTCCTTCGCGACATCCGCCAGTGCCGGCGTGACGGTGTTGATCAGGTACTGCTCGACGTTCTTCTGACGCGGCGTCTCGACCAGGGTCTGGACGCGCTTCTGCCAGCTGCGTGCGCCACCGGCGGTGTGGCCCGGCGTGTTGCTCAGGTGCTGCATGGAGCGTTGCTTGACGCCCTCGAGACGCAGTGCCTTGAGCAGGCCATAGCAGACGAACATCAGGATGATCGCGAACGGCAGGGCAGAGGCCAGCGAGGCGGTCTGCAGGGCGCCCAGACCACCTGCCATCAGCAGCGCCACGGCGACGAAACCTTCGGAGAAGGCCCAGAAGACACGCTGCCAGACCGGAGATTCGTCACCTTCCTTGGAGGTCAGCATGTCGATGACCAGCGAGCCGGAATCCGAGGAGGTGACGAAGAAGGTCACCACCAGCAGGGTGGCCAGCATGGAGGTGATGCTACCGAACGGGAACAGCTCCAGGAACTTGAACAGTGCCACGGATGCATCGGCGGAGACCGCTTCTGCCAGGTTGCCCGCGGTATCGGTCAGCAGCATGTGCAGGGCGCTGTCGCCGAAGAAGGTCAGCCACAGGAAGGTGAAGCCCATCGGCACGAACAGCACGCCGTAGACGAATTCACGGATGGTGCGGCCACGCGAGACGCGTGCGATGAACATGCCCACGAACGGGGACCACGCGATCCACCAGCCCCAGTAGAACAGGGTCCAGCCACCCAACCACTTGGACGGGCCATCTTCCGGGATATAGGCGAACATGTTGAAGGTCTTGTCGACCACTTCGCTGAGGTAGCCACCGATGTTCTGGATCAGCGTCTGCAGCAGGAAGATGGTCGGGCCCACGCACAGCACGAACAGCATCAGCGCCAGTGCCAGGCCAAGGTTCAGCTCGGAGAGACGACGGATGCCGCCGTCCAGACCCATGACCACGGAAACGGTCGCCAGACAGGTGATGATGGCGATCAGGATGATCTGGGTGGTCAGGTCGTTGTCGATATCGAACAGATAATGCAGACCGGAGCTGACCTGCAGCACGCCCAGACCCAGCGAGGTCGCGACCCCGAACATGGTGCCGAAGACGGCGAAGATATCGACGGCGTGGCCGATCGGGCCATGGATGCGCTTGCCGATCAGCGGATACAGCGCAGAGCTGATGCGCAGCGGCAGGTTGTGGCGGAAGCTGAAGTAGGCCAGCGCCAGCGCCACCACGGCATAGACGCCCCAGGCGTGGATGCCCCAGTGGAAGAAGGTGGTCTTCATGGCTTCACGCGCGGCCTCGACGGTGCCGGCATCGCCGACCGGAGGTGCAGTGAAGTGGAAGACAGGCTCGGCGACGCCGTAGAACATCAGGCCGATGCCCATACCCGCGGAAAACAGCATCGCGAACCAGGAGCCGTAGCTGAAATCAGGCTCGGAATGGTCTGGCCCCAGCTTGATGTCGCCATAGCTCGAGAAGGCGAGACCCAGCGTGAAGATCACGAACACGCCCATGGCCAGCAGGTAGAACCAGCCGACGGTGTCGATGATCCAGGTCTGGACATGACCGAAAGCGGTCTGCGCGGTATCCGGCATGGCGACCGTAAAGATCACGAACGCCAGAATCACCACGGCGGAGCCGAAGAAGACTGGCGGATTGATCTTGGCGACCGTGGGCTGGTCGGCATTTTCTGACATAAATTTCTCTCCCTGATTGCCTATTCGTCGATAATGGTAACTTATTGAACCTGTAGCGTCGTGAGTTGTCCGCGCGATATCGTTTCCATATGTAACCAGTGTTGCGCGCGCTGACCAGCGGTTTGCGCGCCGAGCGAGCGGCCCTGACAGTGCTGGCGTTGCGTGAACATCGTGCGAAATGGCAATGGCGGTACGGTCTTGGCTTGCATTGTCGGGTGCTGGATACGGTAGGCGCTGGCATGGCTGGGCGCTAAGATGAGGCTTCCTGCATCCAGGGTATCCCGCTGTCTCGATACCATAATTATGCAGAAACCCTACAAGACTTATGTGTCAGTCTAGTGCCTCTGGTGTGTCTCATGGTGTGAAAATCGTGATGCCGCGCCGGCTCAAGTGGCTGACCGGAGACGTTCGCATGCTCCATCGACTTCCCGAATTTTCCGCACGGCCGGACGTGGCTGACCCGTCAGCGCGCTCGCGCCTGCCGCGCATGACGCTGCTCGCAGTGGGGCTGGTGCTGCTGAGCGGCTGCTCGGCCCTGTCCGGCAAGGACCCGCTGGCCGCGAATGACAGCGCTGGCCTGCCCGAAGCCTGCATCTTCCCGCGTGAGGGCGATGCCAATCAGTGGTTGCGTGCCGCGGCGCAGGTCGTCGAGGCCCGTGGCTACAAGATCCGCGAGAGCGAACAGGCGCTGGGCGTGGTGACGGGTGAGCGCAAGGTGGACCAGCCTGGCCTGGGCGCGATCGATGGGCCCTTCGGCTCGCGCATCGGCTTCTCGGTGGGCTATGGCGTCGCGGCGGGCAATGATTTCGGCGTGGGCGTCGGCAATGACACCTTCCGCGATGACCCGATCAGCTTCGAGCGCATCTCGCTGGTCGCGCCGGATGAGCGCGTGCGCGTGATCCGCGATGAGCAGGTCATCAATCAGGGCGGCTACGTCATCGATGCCCGCCCCCACAATGACAGCGACAGCTGCCGCCAGATCGAGCGTCAGCTGCAGGCTGCGCTGGCGGGTCGTGATCCACGGGAGGTTCGCTGATGAACATGCGCAAGGCATCTCCACGCTCGCTGTGCCAACGTCTGGGGCTCGCGACGCTGCTCGCCGGCCTGCTGGTGCTGGGTGGCTGCATGAATCAGCCGACCCATGCGCCGGACTCGCGCACCGCGGTGATCGCCCCCAACAGCGGCACCCTGACCTCCCAGCAGGTCTTCGTCACCCTGCTGACGACGCTGGCGGAGCGTGGCTTCATCATCGAGCGCGCAGACCCGGACCTCGAGCGCCTCGACGCCAGCTACGCTGCCCGGCCGCCGCTGGCGCTGGAAGCCTGGGTGAGCGAGGTCAACGGCCAGATTCGTCTCAGCGTGAGCGGTGACAGCAATGGTGCCGATATCGCGCCGGGCCGCCT
>NZ_CFDJES010000099.1:10145-11472 GCF_983723665.1 Cobetia sp.
CAGCGATCTCAACCAGCATCTGCGGCGTGTCGCGCGTGCCTCCGGCGCGGCGGCCATCTTCCTGACCGACCGCGACGGCATGACCGTGGCCGCGAGCAACTTCGATGAGCCAGACAGCTTCGTCGGCTATCGCTACGACTACCGCCCCTACTTCATCGATGCCCTGGCGCGCGGGCGCGGTGAATTCTTCGCCGTCGGCAATACCACCGGGCGTCCCGGCTATTTCGTCTCGGCGCCGGTGCTGGGGGCCGAGGGCGAGCCGCTGGGCGTCATGGTGGTCAAGGTCTCGCTGGAAGCGCTGGAGGATACCTGGCGCCAGGCGGGGGAGACGGTGCTGCTCGCCGATGCCAATCGCATCGTGCTGCTGGCCTCGCGGCGTAACTGGAAGTATCGCGCGCTGGAGGCGATCGAGCCGCAGGCGCTGGACAGCATTCGGGCACAGCAGCAGTTTCGCGGGGCGCCGCTGACACCACTGTCGCGGGAGCTGGAGGACGGCAGCCTGGTGCTGGGCGACAACCACGAATTGGCGGCGTCGGAGATCGCGCGGCTGCCGACGGCGGCGATGGGTCAGCGCTATCTGGATGAGTCGCTGGCCAGCGGGCCGTTGGGCTGGCAGCTGCATTTTCTGATGCCGCTGCGGCCACTCTATATCCAGGCGCGCAATGTGGTGCTGGTCGGGCTCGCCGTGATCCTGGGGCTGGCGATGATGGCGCTGTGGATGCGCGAGCGTCAGGCGCGTCTGGGGCTGATTCGGCGTGAAGCGGTGATGATGCGCGAGATCAACGAGCGCCTCGAGGAGCGGGTCGCCCAGCGCTCGCGCGAACTCGAGGCCACGCGTGACGAGCTGGTGCAGGCCGGCAAGCTGGCCGCGCTGGGCACCATGGCGGCCGGTATCGCTCATGAGCTCAATCAGCCGCTGGTCGGCATTCGCACCTACGCCGCCAGCGGCGGCAAACTGCTGGCGCGGGGCATCGCCTCCGCCGCAACGCGCCCCGAGCTGACCGCGCGTGCCGCCGAATCCGCCGCCAGCAACTTCACGCGCATCAGTGAGCTGTCCGAGCGTCTGGCCGACATGATTCGCCAACTGCGGGTCTTCGTGCGTCCGGCCAGTCAGCAGGCGCCCGTCGCCCTGGCGCTGGCGCCGCGCATCGACTTCGCGCTGGAACTGCTCGCCGAGCGAGTCACCGCCCTCGACCTGACGGTGGAGCAGGACGCGCTGCCCCGGGACATCATCGTGATGGGCGAACAGGTGCGTCTCGAGCAGTTGCTGACCAACCTGATCCGCAATGCGCTCGATGCGCTGGAAGGGGAGCAGAGAGCACAGCAG
>NZ_CFDJES010000100.1:0-3035 GCF_983723665.1 Cobetia sp.
GACTGGCGCACGACCCTGCCTATCCGGTCGGCAACAATCTGATCTCGCTGCGTGATGAGTGGCTGGCGTGTCTGGACGCCGCGCTGGGGCCGTTGCCCGCGGCGGACGGCACCGGGCGCAAGGTGATCGGAGTCGGGCATTCGCTGGGAGGCATCGTCAATTACATGGCGGCGCTCAAGCAGCCGGAACGCTTCCACTGCCTCGTGCTGCTCGACCCGCCGTTGATGCTGGGCCGTGATGCGCTGGGCATGAAGGTCGCCAAGCGCTTCGGCTTCATTGATCGTGTCACGCCGGCAGGCCGCACTCGCGGGCGTCGCGCGCGCTGGGACTCCCGTCAGGCCATGCAGGATTACCTGCGCCGTCGTTCGCTGTTCGCCAATTTCACGCCAGAGGCGCTGGACGACTACGTCGACAAAGCCACCCATCGTCACGCGGATGGCAGCCTGTCATTGAGCTTCGATACCCGTCACGAGGTCGAGATCTTCCGTCACCTCAGCGATCACCTGTCAGGCTCGCCGGCGAAGCTGGCGGTGCCGGTCAGGATTCTGGCCGGCGCCCAGTCTGATCTGCTCACGCCGGCGCGCCAGGCACGCCTGCGCCGCGCCGGGCTGACGGTGGAGCATGTCCGGGGAGGACATATGTACCCCTTTGAATACCCACAGGAGACGCGCGCCGCGCTGCTGGCGGCCATCGCCGACCTCGCGCCGCCGGATGTACTGCCGCCAGGCCTGCTGGCCGGGAGGCAATCATGAGTACTGATCAATCCATTCAGGACATCGCAGAGGCTCCCCTGAACGCCAACGTTACGCTGCGTGAGCGTCGCTTCCCACGGCGCACGGGCGGAGAGCTGGCGGCCCTGGAGTGGGCGCCTGCCGAGCACGCCGAGCAGGCACCGACGTGGCTGGCGCTGCATGGCTGGCTCGACAATGCCGCCAGCTTCAGCCGCCTGGCGCCGCTGTTGTGTGAACGGCTCGGCATTCGTCTCATCGCCATCGACATGGTCGGTCACGGTCTCTCGAGTCCGCTGGGTGAGCACGGTGATTATGCGGTGTGGGATTACTGCCACGATGTGATCGAGGCACTGGAAGGCCTGTATGACGAGGGGCTGCCGCGCGCGCCGGTCACGGTGATGGCGCACTCGCTGGGGGCGGCGGTGTCGGGGCAGGTGGCTGCGGCGCTGCCGGAATATATCGCGCGACTGGTGCTGATCGATGGCATCGGCGCACTTGCCACGCCAGCCTCGGAGGTGGTCGATCAGCTGCGCCGCGGATTGCTGGCACGCCACGCGCAGCCGGTCAGACGCGCCGCCACGCGACGTGCCCATTATCGTCATGTCGAGGACGCCGTGGCGGCGCGGGTCGCGGGAGGTGTCACGCCGATCGATGCCGACACGGCGCGGCCGATCGTCGAGCGCAACCTCGAGGTGCTGGAAGACGGTGGCCTGCGGCTGAGAAGTGACCGTCGCCTGCTGCGGCCTTCACTGATGCGCTACACCCCGGAGCAGGTGCTGGCGTTATTGGCGGCGTTGACCCAACCGGTACTGCTGATCGAGGGCGAGCAGGGTATCCTGACCATAAGGCACGAGGCACAGCAGGCGCGCGATGCCGTGAAGAGGCTCGAGCGTCGCGTCTTGCCGGGTGGCCACCACCTGCATCTGGAGCCGCCCCATGTGGCGGCGGTCGCCGATGCCATCGTCGAGTGGATCAGCTCGCACTGAGCGATGCACCGCGTGCCGCGTCCGTTCATCTTTCATCATCTGCAGCGGGAGACATGCCATGGCCAAGCGCAAGACCATCGCCCTGGCACTGGGGAGTGGCGGGGCCCGAGGCTATGCCCATATCGGCGTCATCGAGGAAGTGCTGGCGCGCGGTTACGACATTCGCGCCATTTCGGGCTGCTCGATGGGCGCACTGGTCGGGGGTATCCATGCCGCCGGCAAGCTGGATGCCTATCGCGACTGGGTCTGTGAGCTGGATTACTTCGACGTGCTGCGGCTGGTGGATGTCACCTGGAGCCCGATGGGCGCCATCCGCGCGCGCCGCATCATGGATGAGCTGGAAGCCCTGATCGGCGACACGCGCATCGAGGATCTGCCGATTGCGGTCACCACCGTCGCCACCGACCTGATCGCCCAGAAGGAGGTCTGGTTCCAGAGCGGCAATCTGCTCGAGGCGATTCGGGCCTCCATCGCGGTGCCCGGGGTGATCACGCCGGTGCAACGCGACCGCAAGGTGCTGGTGGATGGCGGCCTGATGAATCCCTTGCCGATCACGCCGCTGGTCGCCGCCCACGTTGACCTGGTGCTGGCGGTCAACGCCACGGCGCATTCGCCGCGCAACCAGACACTGGAGCAGATGCTGCCGCCGGCCGATGCCGCCGAGGAAGAGGCGCGCGAAGCCGCCCTGGAAGCGCGCGGCGGTGGTTTCAGTGACTGGCTGCGGGGAGTGCGTCGCGGTGCCGAGCGCATCTTTTCTGCCGAGAAGGAGCAGGCGCTGGAGGACCAGCAGGGCATGGCATTTGCCAGTCCGGTCGGCGGCGTCCCGCTGCCGCCGGGCGATGCCTCGCGCCTGAAGTTCGAGGCACTGAAAAGCAGCGATGCCGAGCCAGCGCTGGGAGAAGAAGCGTTGGCAGAGCCGCAGGCAGAGACTGGCGCTGTCACCCAGGGCAAGCAGCCGCCGTCCGCAGCTGAGCCTGAGCGGGTCGATGATAACGCGCCGGAGCTTGCCTGGGGCAAGCTGGACATGATGATGCGCTCCTTCGATATCACCCAGGCAACGCTGGCCAAGTACAAGATCGCCGGCTATCCACCGGATATCCTGGTCGAGATTCCCAAGACGGTGTGTGGCGCCTATGAATTTCACCGCGCCGCAGGCCTGATCAAGCTGGGCCGGCACCTGGCCGCCGAAGCGCTGGATCGCTACGAGAAGGGCAGCGACGGCTAGCCTGTCGTGAGTTGTCCTTTAATGAAAAAGCCCCCGCCAATCGGCGGGGGCTTTTCGTTACGGTGCTCTTCAATACAGTGCTCTTCAATACAG
>NZ_CFDJES010000100.1:3135-6020 GCF_983723665.1 Cobetia sp.
CTTCATTGCAGAGCGTGTGACCGGAGCCTGAGCGAAGCGTCGCCTCAGCCGTTGATCCACTTGTCGAAGATGGCGGCCTGCTCACCGGTGCCCTGCATCTGGGTCAGCCACTGATCGACGTAGGCCTTCCAGATGTTGTCACCCAGCGGCAGCAGATAGCCCTTCTGGGAGAAGGTGAACGGCGCATCAGGATGCACACTGCACAGCTCCGAATGGCGGCTGGCCTGCAGCTGGGTCTCGATGGCGTCGGTGACCATCACATCGGCACGGTCTTCGATGATGTTGTTGAAGATGGTGCGGTTGTCATTGTGCGCGACGCGCGTGGCATCGCTCAGGAATTCATTGGCGAAGCGCTCGTTGGTGCCGCCCGGGTTGACGGTGATGCGCACGCTGGGCTGATTGATCTGCGCGACGGTCTGGTACTTGTCGACGTCCTCGCAGCGCACGATGGGCGTCTTGCCGCCGGTCTGGTACGGCTGGCTGAAGTAGGCCTGAGCCTGGCGGTCAAGCTTGACCGAGATACCGGACATGGCGATATCGCACTTGCCGGAGGTGAAGTCTTCCATCAGCGTCGGCCAGCTGGTCGGCACGGTCTGTACCGTGGCGCCCAGGCTCTTGGCCAGTGAGGCGGCCATGTCGATGTCGATGCCTTCGAAGTCGCCATTGTCTTCACGGTGGCTGAAGGGCGCGTAGTCACCGGTGGTGCAGACCTTCAGCACCTGGCCTTGTTGCACGCGTGAAAGGGTGCTGTCGGACAGTGCATCGCTGGCGACGGCCGGCATGGCGAAGGCCAGCGACAGGCCAGCGGCGGTTGCACCGCCGAGAATGGCAGCGGAAAGGGTGCGGCGTGAAGAGGTGCGCATTGGCTGTTCAGCGTTGGGTGTCATCAGGGTGTTCCCTTGTCGTTATGGCGGCAGGCTCGGCGTGAGACTTGCCTCTGTTACTCGAGTGCTCGGCTATTCAAGCACTCAGTTATTCAAGTACTCGGCTATTCAGGTGCTCGCTATTCAAGTGCTCAGCTATTCAGATGCTCTGATCGTCAATGTCTCGGCGGTGTGGCGAGCGCGGGATTCGCTCAGTCGAGCAGCGGGTCACGGCCCTTGCTGCGCAGCAGGACATAGACCGCGCCGCTGCCGCCATCCAGCTCCAGTGACGAGGTGAAGGCCAGCACGTCAGGCCATTGGCGCAGCCAGGCATTGACGTGGCTCTTGATGATGGGGTGATCGGCCATGCCGGTCCATGCCTTGCCATGCACCACCAGCACGCAGCGTGAGCGACGGGCGATGGCATCGTCGATGAAGGACTCGAGCTCGATGCGGGCCTGCTCCAGCGTATAGCCGTGCAGGTCGAGGCCCGCCTCCCAGGCGATCTCGCCGCGCTTGAGGCGCTGACGCTGGCGGTAGGGGAGATCGGGCACCGCGAAGTCGAGCAGCTGGCTGGGCGTGACCGGCTCGACCTGACCATCGGTGGTGCGCGATGGCGTGCCGAGCGTGTCGGTCGAGGCTTCGCTGGCGGCAGCGCGCCGTGCCGCCAGACGCGCCTGCTCTTCCTTGTCGACGGGCTTGCGGCCGGGGTCGGCGCGGTTGGTGGTGATCTTGCGTACGCCGGCCTGCTTGAGGGCGGCACGGAAGGCGTTGAAGTCGTCGCCGGTATCCGAGCTGTCGTCGTGGTTGGGTGGCATGGCCGGGCTCCGCGGGCAATAAAATGGCAAGTCGCGCAGTATAGCGCGGCTGTTGTCGCTGTCGAAGACAGGCGGTTGCCACTGTCGAAGACAAACGGTTGTCGCTTGCGAAGACAAAAGCGGCAGGCGCGCCATCAAGGCATGCCAAGGGTCGCCGCCACGCCTCGTGAACGCTACAATGCCTGCGCGAGACGCCACCGGCCCCTCACTACTGGCGGCGCTCGTTGTCCATCTGTCCGCTTACAGGAATCACCGTGTCCACATCTTCCGCGTCCGACCTGCGCCATCCTTCCAGCCTCAGTGAGCCGGACTCCCGTCTCGTCGAGGAGCTGGTGACCCTGCGCGACCTGATCCGCTGGGCGACCAGTGAGTTCCACGCGCATCGCCTGCACTTCGCCCATGGCACCGATTCTGCCTGGGACGAAGCGGTGGCGCTGGTGCTGGGTGCGCTGCATCTGCCGTGGGACACGGACCCCGCCGTGATCGACGCGCGCCTTCTGACCATGGAGCGAGCGCGCATCGTGGCGCTGGTGCGTGAGCGCATCACCACCCGCAAGCCGCTGCCGTATCTGCTCGGCGAGGCCTTCTTCACCGGCGTGCCCTTCGATGTCGATGAGCGTGTGCTGATTCCGCGCTCGCCGATCGCCGAGCTGATCGAGAGCGGCTTCTCGGCCTGGTTCCCGGAACTGCCGCCGACTCGCGTGCTGGACATGTGCACCGGTTCCGGCTGCATCGGTATCGCCACCGCGCTGGTGATGCCGACCGCCGAGGTCGACCTGGTCGATATCAGCAGCGAGGCGCTGGAAGTCGCGCGTCGCAACATCGAACGTCACGACGTGGCAGGGCGTGTCATCGCCGTGCAGTCGGACCTGTTCGCGGGTGTGGCGGGCAAGCGCTATGACCTGATCGTCTCCAATCCGCCCTACGTGGATACCTTCGATCTCTCCAACATGCCGCAGGAATTCGGCCATGAGCCGGCGCTGGCGCTGGGCGCCGGTGACGATGGCCTGGATATCGTGCGTCGAATTCTGCGCGAGGCGCGTGACTACCTGACCGACGACGGCGTCTTGATCGTCGAGGTCGGCAACTCCGAGCGCCACCTGATGGAAGCCTTCCCGGAAGTGCCCTTCATGTGGCTGGAGTTCGAGCGCGGCGGCAACGGCGTCTTCGCCATCGATGCCCAGACGCTGGAAGTCTGCGCGCC
>NZ_CFDJES010000100.1:6120-9089 GCF_983723665.1 Cobetia sp.
CGGGCGCAGGCCGCCAGGCTCTGCAACGCTTACGACAACTATTATCAGAACGCCGTCGGCCATGACCGGCGGCATCGCCTGAGGACCCCCTGAATGTCCGGAAATACCTTCGGCAAGCTGTTCACCGTCACCACCTTCGGCGAAAGCCACGGCCCGGCACTGGGCGCCATCATCGATGGTTGCCCGCCGGGCATCGAGATCAGCGAAGCGGATCTGCAGATCGATCTGGACCGCCGCCGTCCCGGCACCTCGCGCCACACCACCCAGCGTCGCGAGCCGGACCAGGTGCGCATTCTCTCGGGCGTGTTCGAGGGCCGCACTACCGGCACGGCCATCGGCCTGATGATCGAGAACACCGATCAGCGCTCCAAGGACTACGGCAAGATCAAGGACCAGTTCCGTCCGGCCCACGCCGACTACACCTATCACCACAAGTACGGTGAGCGTGACTACCGTGGCGGCGGCCGCAGTTCGGCCCGCGAGACCGCGATGCGCGTCGCCGCCGGGGCCATCGCCAAGAAGTATCTGGCGGGTCTGGGCGTGCAGGTGCGTGGCTACCTGTCCCAGCTCGGCCCCATCGAGCTTGAGGTCAAGGACTGGTCGCTGGTCGACACCAACCCGTTCTTCTGTGGCGATGCCGATCGCCTCGAGGAGCTGGAGCAGTACATGGACGCCCTGCGCAAGGAAGGCGATTCCGTGGGGGCCAAGGTCACCGTCGAGGCGACTGGCGTGCCGGTCGGCCTGGGTGAGCCGATCTTCGATCGCATCGATGCCGAACTCGCGCATGGCCTGATGAGCATCAATGCCGTCAAGGGCGTCGAGATCGGTGACGGTTTCGCCGTGGTCAGCCAGAAGGGCACCGAGCACCGTGACGAGATGACGCCGGAAGGTTTCCTCTCCAATCATGCCGGCGGCATTCTGGGCGGCATCACCAGCGGCCAGACCATCCGTGCCAGCATCGCCCTCAAGCCGACCTCCAGCCTGCGACTGCCGGGTCGCAGCATCGACGTCAACGGCGAGGCGGTCGAGGTGATCACCACCGGCCGTCATGATCCGTGTGTCGGCATTCGCGCCACGCCGATCGCCGAGGCGATGGTCGCGCTGACGCTGATGGACCACCTGCTGCGCCATCGCGGCCAGAACGCCGACGTCAAGGTCGATACGCCGGTGCTGCGCGAGGTGTAAGCCGCTTGCGGCGTTGCTGAGCTTGTAGAAAGACACGCCCCAGCCGTGGAGAGATGCCCTGCATCCTTCGTGGCTGGGGCGTCTTGCGTTGTGGGCTGGCTTGCGGAAAGTAAATAAGAAAAGACGTAAGTAGCAGGCTGCCCCCGTATCATTCGCGCTGCTAGACTCGAATGGCATGCATGCCAGCGGACTCGCGCACCACGCCGTGCGCGGGCAGACAACACAAGGAATCTGCCATGAAGATCAATGTCGAATTCGACCTCACGCCGCAGGAATTCCGCCAAGCGATGGGCCTGCCGGACGTGGAAGCCTTCCAGCAGGAATTGATGGAGCGCTTTCGTCGCCAGATGGAGGCCGGTGTTGAAGGCTACGACCCCATGAGTCTGCTCAAGCCATTGATGGCACCGGGCGCGGGCACGCCGTTTGCCAAGTTCATGCCGCCGGGCATGGCCGAGGGGATGATGGGCGGCGCGTCTGGCGCTGGCAATGCCGGGCAGGGCGCAGTGGGCGGCATGCCCGGCGACATGGGCGAGAGCATGGCCCAGGGCATGGCCGCCTTCAATCAGTATCAGAAGATGATGCTGGATACCCTGCAGCAGTTCGGTCAGGGCGGCGCGGAAGGCAAGGAGGCTGACAAGCCGGAGTCTGCCACGCGCAGGAGTTCGGGGCCCAGTAGTGATCACGGCGCGGATCAGAAGGCAGAGCAAAGCGCCAGCCGGGCGGATGATGCGAAACCGGCCTCTGCGGCCAGTGCGCGCTCACGCGCCAAGCGCAGTTGATGACCGGCAGGCGCGAAGAACGCTCTTGGCTGACAGGGGCGTGAGGCATGCCCGGCCAATCCCATGACAGAAAATGTCCTTTGACAGTTTTCTGTCATGGGATTGCAACCACCTGAGGAGCAGACTAGTCTTTGTGCAGTGCAGCATATTGCTGTGCTCCACAGGTGGCGCAGAGACTTCTGCGCGCTGTCCCGGTACGGAATCCATGGGAGGAACCGTCATGCAGCAGGATCAGATGTTCAACGCCTTTGCCGAGCAAGCCCGCAGCTTCTACCAGCCGATGCGCAAGCTCAACACTCTGATGCTCGACCATATGGGCAAGATTGCCGGTTATCAGATGGACGCTGCCAAGCGCTATACCGAGACTGGTCTCGAGCGTGCGCGTGCTGCCACTGAAATCAAGGGTATGGAAGAGTTCAGCGAGTTCAGCAACCGCCAGCTGGAAGTGGCGACCGAGCTGTCTCAGCAGATGATGGATGATTCCCTGAAGCTGGCCGAGATGGGCAACGAAATGCGCGCCCAGCTCGAACAGGCCTACTCTGACGCTGGCAAGGAAGCCACCGACAAGGCGTCCGCTGCCACAGAGAAAGCCGCTTCAGCAGCAGAGGACAAGGCATCCTCCGCTGCCAGCAACAAGCCGGCTGCCGCGACAAGCCGCGCCAAGCAGAACTAAGGTATACCCCGAAAAGGCTGGCGCTTGCGCCAGCCTTTTTTTTGCCGTTTTCAGGCATTGCCCCTGCCGTGCTGGAAGGCGCATGCTGGAGATGAGCACGCTGGCGCACAGGCTGTTTTGCTCTCGTATTTGCCGCGCGCGAATCCGACGGAAAGCAGACCTGCAGGAGGCAGACCATTCCAACTGACAGCGCATTTTAGCTGACAGCGCACTTTGCTTGCCTTGGCATGCTCGCCTGCAGCGCCCTGAAATCAGCCATGAAACGGTCTTCAACCCGTCTTGTGAAACGGTCTTCAAAAACAGTCTGAAAAGCAGTGTCCGTCGCCAGTGAA
>NZ_CFDJES010000100.1:9189-11433 GCF_983723665.1 Cobetia sp.
TCTTGTGAAACGGTCTTCAAAAACAGTCTGAAAAGCAGTGTCCGTCGCCAGTGAAGGCGCCCGTCTCACGAGAGACGGCATGGCATTGCTCAGTGGTCAGGAAGGATTCGATTCGATTCGATGAAACCGTGCCGCCGGCAGACGTTCGGCAGCCAAGCTTCGATAGCCAATGACGTGATGGTCAATGACAAGGAGGAAGGGCGATATGGACTCAGCCCAGCAGCAGGCGTTCTCGCAGACATTCTCTCAGGCCTTTACCAGTCTGTTCCCCGACGGTGCTGAAGGCACGGAGTGGGCCAGCGTGATGCAGCAGGCCAGTGCCCAGTATCAAGCCTTGATGAGTGACATGCTGGAGCGCCTATGGCCCAGCGCTGCCGCTTCCACCATCTATGACGAGATGGGCCGTTGCTTCCAGGCGGGGGCCGAGGCCCTGGCACGTGACCCGCAACTGTTGATGTCGACCCAGACGCGCCTCTTCCAGGACCAGATGGCCCTGTTGCAGGGCACGTTGCGCGAGCTGAATGGCGAGAGCGTCGAGCCGGTGATCACGCCCGCGCGCTCTGATCGCCGCTTCCGTGATGAGGCCTGGCAGAGTGAGCCCTATTACCATTTCCTCGTGCAGCAATACCTGCTGTTCTCGCGCGCCGTGGACGACATGCTGGCTGGCATTCAAGGCCTGCCGGAGAGCCAGAAGCGCAATCTCGAGTTCTACGCGCGCCAGTACGTCAGCGCCTTCTCGCCCTCCAACTTCGCCTCCACCAACCCGGAAGTGCAGCGCGTGACCCGCGAGACCGGCGGCCAGAACCTGCTCGACGGCCTGAAGCGTCTGCGCGATGACCTGGCCAACTCCGCCGAAGGCATCAATGTCGCGATGACCGACACCGAAGCCTTCCGTCTCGGCGACAACATCGCCGTCACGCCGGGTGACGTGGTCTTCGAGAACGAGCTGATCCAGCTGATCCAGTATCGTCCGGCCACCGAGAAGGCCTTCAGCACGCCGTTGCTGGTCGTGCCGCCGTGGATCAACAAGTACTACATTCTCGATCTGCGTCAGGACAATTCGATGATGCGCTGGCTGGTGGAGCAGGGGCACACCGTGTTCCTGATCTCCTGGCGCAATCCGGGGCCCGAGCAGAGTGATCTCACCTGGGCCGATTACATGCAGATGGGGCCGCTGGCCGCGATGGATGCCATCGAGCAGGCCACCGGCGAGAAGCAGGTCAACATCCTGTCCTACTGCATCGGCGGCACGCTGACGGCCAGCACCATGGCCTATCTGGCGGCCGAGAAGCAGTCCGACCGCGTGCGCTCGGTCAGCTACATGGCAACGCTGCAGGATTTCTCCGATCCCGGTGAGATCGGTGTCTTCCTCAACGAGCCGGTGCTGCAGGGCCTCGAGAAGCAGATGGCGCAGGACGGCTATCTGGATGGCCGCGTGATGGCGTTCTCCTTCAATCTGCTGCGCGAGAATGACCTGTTCTGGTCGTTCTACGTCTCCAACTATCTCAAGGGCGAAGCGCCGACCGCGTTCGACCTGCTGTACTGGAACACCGACGGCACCAACCTGCCGGCCGGTACCCATGCCTGGTATCTGCGCCACATGTATCTGGAGAACCGCCTGGTGCAGCCCGGCGGCATCGAGCTGGACGGCGTGCCGATCGATCTCTCCCAGATCGAGACGCCGAGCTACTGGGTCTCCGCGCGCGAGGACCACATCGCCAAGTGGCAGACCACCTACAACGGTACCCAGCTGCCAAAGGCCTCCATCAAGCGCTTCGTGCTCGGTGGCTCTGGTCATATCGCGGGTATCGTCAATCCGCCGCACAAGAACAAGTACGGCTACGCCACCAATGACAGCCTGCCGGCAACGCCGGATGAGTGGCTCGAGGGCACCGAGCAGCACGAAGGCTCCTGGTGGAATGACTGGCAGGCGTGGATGACCGGCAATGGCTTCGTGGAGCCGGAACCGGAGGTCTCTGCGCGCACACCGGGTGAGGGCAAACTCGACGTGATCGAAGCGGCGCCGGGGCGTTATGCGCGCCAGACCATTCCGGAAGTGCTGGGGCAGAGCGTGCCGGAAGAGATCACCAGCGTGGCGGATGCGCAGCTCAAGGCCGTGCGTGATGTCCAACAGACGGTCGAGAAGAGCGTGAATGAAGCGCTCAAGCAGGTGACGCTGCCGCTGGAAGAGGCCATGACCGCGATGACCGAAGCCGTCACCGGCAAGGCCGCCAATGATGCCGG
>NZ_CFDJES010000101.1:0-2277 GCF_983723665.1 Cobetia sp.
AAGGCGCATATGGCCGCACGCGGTATCGAGATGCGCCTGTAAGCGCAGCCGCAGGTAGTTCAGGCAGAAACGCGAACGCCGCCATATCCTCAGGGAATGGCGGCGTTCGCGTCTGCAGAGACGCAACTTCGGTTCAGGCGAGAACAGCGCTCAGACGTAGCCCAGCTTCTTCAGTGGCTTGAGCGCCTGCGCGAGTCGCTGGTCGGCAAGCGTCATGATGTCCGCGACCAGGTGCTTCTCGGCGGCAGGCAGCATCACGCGTTCCCCGACCCACAGCGCCAGCTCCGCCAGATCATGCTGATTGCCCAGCCGCGCGGCCGCCTTGTCGAGCAGTTCCGGCTCGCGGCGCCGTCCGTGACTCGGTGACTCGAGCTCCCGCGCGGCTGCCTCACCCAGCGCCTCGTGCGCCAGTGCCAGCTGGAACATGCGGTACTTGACCCACTTGCGCAGCCGGTGAGACGTCTCGATCTCACGTTTGCTGGCCACCTGCGCCGCAAGCTTGCTGATGCGATGACGGCTGAATTCCAGCCCGGTGTTGAGCTCCTCCACCGTCAGCGGTGCCGCCTGCCAGGCCGCCCGCTCTTCGCTCAGCAGCGTCTCGAGCGGCGCGTGATCCAGCTCGCCTTCGGGCTCGCTCAGCGAGGCACTGGTCAGCCCCGGACGCAGCGCATCCAGCAGGCGCTGACTGCGCTCATCCACCCAGGCGTAGGCGCGACCATGGGTCTTGCGCAGCATGTGCGCCTCGCGCGGCCCGGCCAATGCCTTGGCGACGGCGCGCGGACGCGCCTGATGCTCACTCACCGCCGACTTGCCCAGTGACTCGCGCCGCAGTTGCCACCAGCCGCGCAGCTGCTTGCAGTCGACGCGCAGCGCATGTACATCCGCCGCGCTCAGCGTCGGCTGCGCGAGACGCTCACGCATGGCGTCCAGACGCGCCTGAATCACGCCATTCAGCGCTGCGTTCATCGGAGAAGAATCCTGCTGACGGGTGTCGCTCATCTGTCTCTCCAACAACGGCTGGCCAGTCATCACTGGCACCAGGATGGCCCGAGTCGGGCCGCTCAGTCCTGCAAGGATAGCCCGAGATTGCTGACATCTTCATTGCGGCCCAATTGCTTGAGCGCGCGCCAATCATCGCGGGACAGCTGCGGGGCTTCGACGCTCTCGAGCACGGCGTCCTGGAAGTCACGCTCATCGATCATCAACGGATGTTCGCGAATCATGGCTTCCAGCGCTTCCTGCTCGATGCCCTCGCCGGCCTGCAGGTCGATCAGCGCGCGCACGCCATCGGCGGACAGCCGGCTGATCTTGAGCGCGGCTTCCGGCTCTTCGCTGATCAGCACATCGATGCAGGCGGTCAGCGCCATCACGGCTTCCAGGGCGCGGCGCGCGCCGAAGCTGTCATCGTCCTCGGCGGGCTCGAAGGCGGTGACCTTCTCGGCCTGCAGCGAGAAATCGATCTTGGCATCGCGCACGCGCAGCTGCTCCCAGACGAGGTCCAGCAGCTTGCGCAGCTCACGCGTGGTGTCCAGCGCGCTGGCCGTGCCATTGGCTTCGGCGTAGAAGCCGGCATTGGGCAGGAGTCGCTCGGTCAGCGCCGCCATGAAGGCAGTACGGCGCACGGGGGCCAGCGCATCAAGGCGCGCACGGAAACCGGATACAGGCTGAGTCATGACGGCTCTATTCTCACTTCACTATTCAATATGCGGCGTTCGCGCTGGCGTCTTGCCTCCGCCAGCCGCGATGTCACCGTAGGTCGCTATAGGGTATGCGATAGGATAGGCGAAAGGGTAGCGCCCGCGCGTGGCCGGATGAACGCGACCCTGCTCAAGCGCTGCCGCATGCCTCAGGGCCACAGGCACTCCGTCGGCACGCGACCAGCACCATCGAACAGGATGCCTTCGCTGCGCAGCTTTTCCCGCTGGCGCACTGCCCCGCCGTGCTCGGTGACCTTGAGCGAGGCATTGATCACGCGATGCCACGGCAACTGATGGCCATCCGGCAGGTGACGCATCGCCGAGCCGACCATGCGCGCGCTGGCGCCATCGGTCATCTTGGCGATACGCCCGTAGGTGGTGATGCGCCCTTCGGGGATCTGCGCCACCACGGTGTAGATCTGTTCGAGCAGTTCGGCCCGCATGCGGTTCTCTCCTTGTCGTGTCGCGGCTGGTTCGCCCGGTGCAGGTTCTGAGATGCAGGTACTGGGATGCCGACACTGGGGTCTTTACGCTGACATGGCGCTCACGCATGATGAAGCCATGCATCTTTACTTCATAC
>NZ_CFDJES010000101.1:2377-3554 GCF_983723665.1 Cobetia sp.
CTTTACGCTGACATGGCGCTCACGCATGATGAAGCCATGCATCTTTACTTCATACATCAGGGGCAACTCCCTGACACTGAACCAGATTCAGCCGCCGATACCGCAACGCTAGCGCATGACTGGCAGGGTCCGCTACGTCTCAAGGACTGGCTTTCCGGCATGGGGCACAGCTTCAACACCAGCTTCCCGCTGGCAGGCGAAGCCTTGCCGGGCATCGATGATTTCCATGCGCTGGTGGTGCTGGATGGTCCGCAACGCCTGTCGAGCGCCGCACAGCCCGCCTCGCCCGCCGAACAGCAGTCGCTGCGCCTGCAGCGCAAGTTGATTCGGCGCACGCTGAACAGCAATCGCCCGCTGCTGGGGATTGGCCTGGGGGCGCGACTGATCGCCGAGCAGATGGGGGCGATCGTCTCGTCCGCCGTGGTGCCACAGCGTCGCTGGGCCACGCTGACGCGCAGCAACGAGTGCCCGCTGGGGCTACCCGCCGAGTTCGAGGCCTTGATGTGGCATGAGGAGATCTGCGGCCTGCCGGAAGACTGCGAGCTGCTGGCCAGCAGCGAGCATACGCCAGTGGCCGGCTTCAGCTGGGATGAGGGTCGCGTGGTGGCGCTCAACTTCCATCCGCACATGGATGCGGCGGCCACGCAGGACCGCCTGGCCCACCATCCCGCGCCCCTGGAGGGCAATGGCGTGCAGTCACGCGAGGCGTTGCTGGAGGACCCGAAGCGCTTTGATCGTCAGGCGGCCCTGCTGGACCGCCTGCTGGTGGACTGGCTGAATGCGTGAGCGCTGACGGCGCCCATGAGGAGTGTCAGCGCTGCCAGCGGTGATTGGCGCTCCACTCACGCGCGAAGGCAAGGCTGTTGTCCCAGTCGCCGACGTGCAGGAAGGTGCGCTCGTGCTTCTCGAGCTGATAGCGGTACATCGGGTCGTAATACTCGCTGAGCAGCGGCGCCAGCCAGCCTTCATGGGCAATGGGGTTGCCGCGCTTGTGCTCCTGGAAGGCGATGTCCTGCATGCGCACCAGACGAGCAAGGCGCGCACTGCCCAGGCGCTTGCGCAGACGCAGCAGCGCCTGACGCAGCTGGCGCTGCATCAGGGTCCAGCCGAGGAAGTCACCATAGTGACGACTGTAGGTGGACCACAGCCCCTCGATATAGTCCTTCTGAATCTGCAC
>NZ_CFDJES010000101.1:3654-7132 GCF_983723665.1 Cobetia sp.
GCACAGCCTTCCAGGTCGATGCCATTGTCCAGCGCATGGATCAGCTCGGTCTTGGCGCAGCCGGTCAGCCCGCCGATCAACAGCATCGGGGCCTGCTCGGCACGCTCATCGATATGCTGACAGAGCTGCTGACGCATGGCCTTCCAGCCGCCCTCGATGCGCGGACGCTCGATCCCCGCTTCCTGCAACCACTGCTGACTGAGCTGAGAACGCATGCCGCCGCGGAAGCAGTAGAGAATCGCGTCAGGGAGCCGCTCGACGTGCTCGACCCAGGCGCGGATACGTGCGCGCTTGATCCCGCCGCTGACCAGTTGATGGCCAAGATGTACCGCCGATTCCGGGCCGACCTGCTTGTACTGCAGCCCGACGCGATGACGCTCCTCATCATCCATCAGTGGCAGATTGACGGCACCCGGCAAGGCACCAGCGGCGAATTCGACCGGCGCGCGCACATCGATCAACGGACGGCCGTCGCGAATCAGGTCGCAGCTGGCCGCCACGGTGGGCAAACTCATGGGCATCTCTCGGCAGACAGAACAGGATTGAGGCAATGGGCGGCGACTGGCTGACTGGCCGCACCATCAAGGGGCCATATTCTATCGCAAGCGTGCAGCCGCCCCCAGCCTTGTGCTTTCACGCCAACGGTGGCGTCAGGCGCACCCCCTGCCCCGGCCCGATCCCGGCCGGACCGAACAGCTGACAATCGGGGCAGGCAGCGGGCTGATCACCGTGGGCGCGATGCGCTTCGGCGACCGAGTCGCGCAGCGAGGCAATCGCCGCCTCGGCGGTATGGAAGTAGTTCTCACGCCCCATGCGCTCGAGGAAGCCACCGCGCTCCATCACTTCCAGCGCGTACATGCGAAAGCCGCACATGCTGAGACTGCCGCCGGCATCGCGCAGGCGACGCTGCTCGATCTCGAGCATCTCGGCGCCCGCGATATCGATGAAGTTGCAGCCGGTGCCCAACAGAATGACGTGCTTGCCGGTATAGCGCGCCAGCTTGCGCTGGACGTGGTCGACCGCCCCGAAGAACAGCGAACCATCCACACGCAGAATCACCACTTCCCGGCACTGGGCCAGCTGATAACGCTCGGCATTGCGCACTCCAAGCTCCGGGTGCTCCGGGTCTGGCGCCATCTCGACCAGACGGGGCCGTGAGGTGCGGTTCAGATACAGCACCAGCGAGACCAGCACCCCGGCGAAGATGGCGAACTCCAGCGGCAACAGCAGGGTGGCGAGGAAGGTGATCACCAGCACCACCGCCTCTTCGCGGCTGACGGCCAGAATCTGACGGATATGACCGACTTCGATCAGGTTGGCGGCGATCACCATGATCAGGCCTGCCATCGCCGGCAACGGCAGCCAGGCGGTCACGTCAGGCACCAGCAGCAGTACCGCCAACACGATCAGCGCCGCCACCACCACCGACAGCGGGGTGCGGGCGCCGGCATCATAGTTGGCGCCGGAGCGCGTGAAGGAGCCGGAACCGGCAAAGCACGAGAAGAAACTGCCCGCCAGATTCGACAAGCCCTGGCCGATGAACTCCTGGTTGCCGTCGATACGCTGATGCGAGCGCACGCCGATGGCGCGCGCGATGGAGACCGCCTCGATCAAGCCGAGCACCGCCAGCGCGAAGGCCGCCCCGCCCAGCGAGCGCAGGGTGTCAAAGCCCAGCGGCGGCAGGGAAAACGGCGGCAGGCTGCCGGACAGGGCGCCGACCATCGGGATACCTGCCGCGCTGCCGCCGAGCAATGCCGCGACACCGCAGCCGACGGCCATCGCCACCAGCATCCACGGCAGCTTGCGATTCAACCGCCGGACCAGCACGGCCGTGAGCAAGGTGCTGAGCCCCGTGATCAGCGTGGCCCATGAGGTATCGCCCAGATGCCCGAGCAGCGCCCACCAGGTGCCGAGAAAGCTCGAGGCATCGCCAAGCGCGATGCCGAACAGATGCTTGAGCTGACTGGTGGCGATCAAGACCCCGGCGCCGGCGGTGAAGCCGATCACCACCGTATGCGAGATGAGATTGACCAGCGCCCCCATGCGCATCAGCCCCAACGACAGCTGGATGATGCCGACCATGCAGGTCAGCGCCAGCACCAGAGGCAGGTATTCGGGACTGCCCGGCGCGGCCAGGGTCGAGACGGTGCCGAACACCACCATCGAGATCGCCGCGGCCGGGCCACTGACCATATGCCGCGAACTGCCGAACAGACCGGCGATGATCGCCACCACGATGGCGGCATACAGCCCATGCGCCGGTGGCAGGCCGGCGATCAACGCATAGGCCACCCCCTGGGGCAGCACCAGCACCGCGCCACTCAGTCCCGCGATCAGATCAGAACGCGCATCCCCGGGCGACAGCTGACGCATCCAGCCGAGAAAAGGCAACAGTCGCGACAGGCGATAGGCCGCGGCACTGGTGTGCTCGGGCCCCTCTGCCGTCTCGTTAGATTCGGGAGATTCGGGGGGCGGCGAGGAAGGAGGCGGAGTATCAGCGGACAAGAAGTATCTCCGTGGCGAGGCAGGAAAGAAGTCGTCAGCCGGTAGCCGCAATGTCCCTGAGCGTTCTCGGGGCGGGCTTGAAACCAGCGGTGATAAGTCTATCGCTGAAATCACTAATGAAACAGGGCCGCCACATGCTCGACAGCGACCTGCGGCCCTGCGGTCCTCGCACTATAAAGAGATATGTTGAAGAGACACGATGAAGAGACATGATCAAGCAACACGGCGACGAGACACGATAACGAGACACGAAGAGAGACAAGAAGAGAGACAAGAAGACACGGCGCTGGCCATGCCGCGCCCGAGCAGTGACAATACCCGTTCCTGACACCGCTGCGGACCCTGACGCCATGACCACCGACGCTACGCCGACCGATACCACGACTCCCGAGACGGCGGGTGGCTACACCCCGCCGCTGGATGCCAGCGAAGCCGAGGCCATCGACGCCACGCGCCAGTGGGTCGAGACGCACATCATCGCCGACAATCTGTGCCCGTTTGCCGCGCGCGAGATGGCACGCAACAGCATCCAGTATGCCGTGGTGCCCGGAGCAGGGCTCGAGCGCAGCCTGCAGGCACTCGGCGACGAGCTGCTGAACCTGGACGCCAATCGTGACGCCGAGACGACGCTGGTGATCTTCAAGGACGGCTTCCGCGACTTCGATACCTACCTCGAGCTGCTCGACTACGCCGAGGCGCTGCTCGAGATGCAGGGCTATGAAGGCATCTATCAGCTGGCCAGCTTCCACCCGGAATACGTGTTCGAGGATACCGAGGAAGACGACGCGGCCAACTACACCAACCGCTCGCCCTACCCGATGCTGCACCTGCTGCGCGAGAGCTCGGTCGAAGCCGCCATCAATGCCTACGCAGGCGATGTCGAAGAGGTTCCGGGGCGCAATGAAGAACTCATGCGAGAGCGCGGTGTCGAGCTTCTGGTCTCACGCCTCAAGGCCTGTGCTCACGCCGCCCG
>NZ_CFDJES010000101.1:7232-9722 GCF_983723665.1 Cobetia sp.
CCGACGGCGACACGGCGGGGATTGCCCAGCGGCGAGTCATCCAGCAAGGCCTGCACTTCGATCAGAATCGGCCGCGTGCCCTCCCACACCACCATCACCAGGCTGCCGGAGGACTGCTCCTCGCTGCGCGACAGGAAGATCGCGCTGGGGTTCTTCACCTCCTTCAGACCCAGCTCGACCATGGCGAACACGCCCAGCTCGTTGACCGCACCGAAGCGGTTCTTCTGGCCACGCAGCGTGCGGAAGCGCGAATCGCCATCGCCCTCAAGCAGCAGGGAGGCGTCGATCATGTGCTCCAGCACCTTGGGTCCGGCCAGCGAGCCGTCCTTGGTCACGTGGCCGACCAGCAGCAGCACGGTGTTGGTTCGCTTGGCGAAGCGGGTCAGCGCGGCGGCGGACTCACGCACCTGCGAGACACCACCCGGCGCGGATGACAGATCCTCCAGATGCATGGTTTGGATGGAGTCGATGATCAGCACCTCGGGCTTCTCGCGCTCGGCGGTGGCCAGAATCGTCTCGACGCTGGTCTCGGCCAGCATCTTGAGGCCCTGGGTCGGCAGCTGCAGACGATGGGCGCGCATCGCCACCTGCGACAGCGATTCCTCGCCAGTGACGTACAGTGAGCGCTTGTGCTGGGCGAGCTTGCAGGCGGTCTGCAGCAGCAGCGTCGACTTGCCGGCCCCCGGGTGGCCACCGAGCAGCACGGCGGAACCCGGCACCAGCCCGCCGCCCAGCACGCGGTCGAACTCGCCGAAGGTCGAGGAGAAGCGCGGCACCTCGGCCAGCGAGACATTGGAAAGATCGGTCACGTTGTCGCTGAGCGTGCCGGCGTAGCCGCCCCGCCCATTGCTGGCGCTACGCGCGGCACTACCGGCGACGGCCCCCGCAGCGGGGGCGGCGCCGGGCAATACCGTGGCGCCGACGCGGATTTCCTGCAGGGTGTTCCACTCGCGGCAGCCGCTGCACTGGCCCTGCCACTTCGAGAATTCGCTACCGCATTCGGTACATACGAAGGCGCTCTTTGCTTTCGCCATCAGACAATCCTGTCGGGAAGAAATGATTCTCGGCGCCGCGGCGGAGTGTCGTCAGCCGCGGATTTCCAACGGCCAGACACAAGGAAGGCGGCTTGCGCCGCCTTCCTTGTGCTCACGATCGCCTTGTGGCGCACGGCACGCTTACTGGCGCTTGAGGCGCAGTGTCTCACCGTTCTGGAAGCGACGCTTCTGCGGGTCGACCAGCTCCAGGGTCTGGGCATCCAGACGCAGGAAGTAGTAGGTCTGGCCTTCGCCGTCCGGCGTCAGCTCATAGACGGTCGCGTTCGGGTCCGTCACGGTGCCGGACAGCACGTCCCACTGGCCTTCGTAATGCTCTGGATCCGGCTGCTGCGGATGATCACGATAGGTGGCATCGAGACTGAAGGTACGCTCATCCTGGGCTGCCTCTTCGGCACCCTTGAGGCGTACATCGAGGTCAATGCCCGTGCAACGACGACACGGCAGGGTGCCCTTGTAGACGGCAACCTGCTCGCTGGCTGTCTCGGTGGCGCTGTTGTCAGCGGCACCGTCATTGGTCTGGGCCGTTGATGCGCACCCGGCGAGACCGACCATCAGCGCGGCTCCCACCATCAGAGTCCTGATCTGCATTGAATCCTCCTTAAGGCGATGACTCGATAGCAGCGTCAGCGCTATCGACGGCGAGCGGTCTACCCGCTTTGGCAGGCAGCCCGCTCACAAGCTTCCATGCTCAAGAATAGCGGGTATCCGCCCCGAGAGGCCACCCCCGATGGCGTTTATCGAACACCATTCGCTAAATCGTGTCGGCCTCAGCCGCGGCGATCATGGCCATTGTCGAGATACGGATAGTCGGTGTAACCCTCGGCGCCACCACCGTAGAAGGTGTCCGGGTCCTGCTCGTTGAGTTCAGCCCCGAGGCGAATGCGTTCGACCAGGTCCGGGTTGGCGATATACGGGCGCCCGATGGCGACGGCATCCGCGATGCCCTCATCGATGATGCGTGCCGCGCTCTCACCGTCGTAATGGCCGCAGAAGATCAGCGCGCCCGTGACGCGCTCGCGCAGGGCACGACGGAAGTCATCGCTGAACTTGATGTCGCCACCGGCCCAGTCCGGCTCGTTGACGTGCACATAGGCGATGCCACGTCTAGAGAGCTGCTCGGCCATGTAGAAGGCCATTTCTTCCGGCTCGTCATCGGTCAGGCCGAAGATCTCGATGAAGGGCGTCAGGCGGATGCCGGTACGCTCAGGGCCGAAGACTTCGGCGACGGCATCGACGACTTCCAGCGTCAGGCGCGCACGGTTCTCGACCGAGCCACCGTACTGGTCAGTGCGCTGATTGGTGCCGGTGGCCATGAACTGGTTGAGCAGATAGGCGTTGGCGGCGTGCACCTCGATCATGTCGAAGCCGGCACGCTTGGCACGCACGGCGGCCTGGCGATAGTCCTCGATCAGCTGGGGAATCTCGTCCGTCTCCA
>NZ_CFDJES010000101.1:9822-10998 GCF_983723665.1 Cobetia sp.
CATGACTCACTCAGAGCGCATGCCGGTGCTTGTACCGCGACGATCCAGCGGGCAACATGAAAAGCATCCATGACACGGGTCATGCACTGTCACCAGCGGCGAGAAATCATGAGCAAGTACTGGAGCCCCCAGGTCCACGACCTGACCCCCTACGTCCCCGGCGAACAACCGCGTGAGCAGCTGATCAAGCTGAACACCAACGAGAACCCCTATCCGCCGGCTCCCGCCGTGGAGCAGACGCTGCGCGAGTTCAATGCCTCTGATCTGCGCCGCTACCCGGACCCGAGCTCCAGCTCGCTGCGCGCCGCCCTCGCCGATACCTTCCATGTGGGCGCCGAGGAAGTCTTTGTCGGCAATGGCTCCGATGAGGTGCTGGCGCTGGCCTTCCAGGCATTCTTCCGTCAGGACAAGCCGCTGCTGCTGCCGTCCATCAGCTACAGCTTCTACCCGGTCTACTGCCGCATGTATGGCATCGAGTCGCGCAGCATCGCGCTGACCGACAACTGGGAAGTCGACCTGGAAGCCTTCGGCAACGACAATGGCGGCATCATCTTCGCCAACCCCAACGCCCCGACAGGCCATGGCCATGGCCGCAAGGCGATTGCCGCGCTGCTGGAGCGCAATCCGCAGAGCGTGGTGCTGGTCGACGAGGCCTACGTGGACTTCGGTGGCGAAAGCGCCATCCCGCTGATTCATCAGTATCCGAACCTGGTCGTGACAGGCACTTTCTCGAAGTCGCGCAGCCTGGCGGGCATTCGTCTTGGCTATGCCGTGGCCTCGCGTGAGCTGATCGAGGGTCTGGAGCGCGTGAAGGACTCCTTCAACTCCTACCCCATCGACCGCCTGGCCGAACAGGTCGGCGTCGCCGCGCTCAGTGATCCCGACTATTTCGATGAGTGCCGCACGCGGGTCATCACCACTCGCGAGCAGACGCGCGATCGCATGGCCGCGCTGGGCTTCGAGATCCTGCCCTCGCAGACCAACTTCGTGCTGGCGACTCACCCGACCCACGATGCCGGCAAGCTGTTCATCGGCCTGCGCGAACAGGGCATCCTGGTGCGCCACTTCAACACCGACGCACTGCGTGACTATCTGCGCATCAGCATCGGTACCGATGCCGAGATGGACAGCCTGATCGAAGCCCTGGAAACCCTGTGTCGCTGAGATAGCGCACGG
>NZ_CFDJES010000102.1:0-4471 GCF_983723665.1 Cobetia sp.
CGGGGCTTTCGTGTTGCTGAAGTCTTGATTCAGGCAGTCAGGCTCAGGAGGTCGTCGGGACGCGCTGGTGATCGATCACCTGACGCAGCACGAAGCTTGAATGCACGCCGGTCACCCCCTCGATCCGCGTGATCTGCTTGAGCAGCAGGTCGTGATAGTCATCCATGTCCTTGACCACCACCTTGAGCTGGTAGTCGGCTTCCTGGCCGGTGATCAGCAGGCATTCCATCACCTGGGGCAGCGAGGCGATGGTGTCCTCGAAGTTGGTGAAGCGCTCCGGGGTGTGGCGGTCCATCGAGATATGCAGCAACGCCATCAGGCTGAGTCCCAGCTTGCGGGCATCTATCTGGGCGCGGTAGCCGGTGATCATGCCGCTTTCTTCCAGCGCACGGACACGGCGCAGGCAGGGCGACGGGGACAGGCCAATGCGCTCTGCGAGCTCCTGATTGCTGATGCGACCCGAGTGCTGAAGCTCGTCAAGAATGCGACGGTCGAAGCGGTCCAGTGTCGGGAGAGGAATATTCTGGCTCATTTTCGCAATCCATTAGCGGTGAAGATGTGAATGGTGAAATAATCTGCTTTTAAGATGGCGATGTCATGTGGTTTTCGCAATCGTCCGCCCTGATATGCGGCATATACTGTAATCACTGCTCAGCGATGAAGACGCCCGCTCGGGTCGTGGCTGTCGCATGACACGACGCACGACGCGAACGACAGACCTGAGCAGGATGAGCCACCGGCGCTGGCGACACGCCTCTTGCAACCGGTGAACGCGGAACGCAGTCGGCTTCTGATCGAAGCGAGGCTGCCGAAAGGGCTCTGGTGGTGATCCCACCGTCCTTCTCTCCGCGCTGGAGACCGTGATCCGGTCCCGGAGCTTGCGGCGGGCAGTGACGTTACGCTGCCCCCGACTTGCTTGCTTGCCCTGCTGACGGCAAGCTTTCGGATGCAAGGCCTTCACGCCTTCGTCATCTCACATTTACTCAGGCGCCCCGATTGGGACACTGTTGAGTGCGAAAGGTGCCATCGATCTCCCGTATCGGGCCTCGATTGCCGGTTTTTCGCACCCAGACCGCCAAGGACACGACCATGACTGCTGCATCCACGCCAAGTGCTGCCTTCGACCACACCAAATATCGCCCCGTGACACCTGTTGCACTGACCGACCGCCAGTGGCCGTCGCGTACCGTGACCCAGGCGCCGCTATGGGCGAGTGTCGACCTGCGTGATGGCAATCAGGCGCTGCTCGAGCCGATGACGGTCGAGCAGAAGAAGCTGATGTGGAAGCTGCTGGTCAAGATCGGCCTCAAGGAGATCGAAGTCGGTTTCCCCTCCGCCAGCCAGCTCGATTTCGACTTCGTGCGCTGGTTGATCGAGGAAGACCAGGTTCCGGAAGGCGTCAGCATCCAGGTGCTGGTGCAGGCGCGTGAGCATCTGATCGCGCGTACCTTCGAATCGCTGGTCGGCGCGCGTGATGCCGTCGTTCACGTCTACAACTCCACCTCCACCGTGCAGCGTGAGCGGGTGTTCGAGATGGACCGTGACGGCATCAAGGCCATCGCCGTCGAGGGTGCACAGCTGGTCAAGGACTACGCCGAGCGCTACCCGGACACCAACTGGGTGTTCCAGTACTCGCCGGAGAGCTTCACCTCCACCGAGATGGATTACGCCGTCGAGGTGTGTGAAGCGGTGATGGATGTCTGGCAGCCGACGCCGGAAAAACGCTGCATCCTCAACCTGCCGGCCACGGTGGAAGTGGGCCCGGCCAATCACTTCGCCGACCAGGTCGAGTACTTCATCAAGCACCTGAGCCGTCGTGACTGCGCGATCATCTCGCTGCACACCCACAACGACCGCGGTGGCGCCGCTGCCGCCGCCGAACTTGGCCTGCTGGCCGGCGCTGACCGCATCGAAGGCACCCTGCTGGGCAACGGTGAGCGCACCGGCAACATGGACCTGATCACCCTGGCGATGAACCTCTACAGCCAGGGCATCGATCCGGAGCTGGATCTCTCCAACCCGGACGAGATCATCCAGGTCTATACCGAGTGCACCAATCTGCCGGTTCACCCGCGTCACCCCTGGGTCGGCGAGCTGGTCTACACCGCCTTCTCCGGCAGCCACCAGGACGCCATCCGCAAGTGCCTCAAGAAGCAGCAGCCTGACGAGCCGTGGCAGGTCGCCTATCTGCCCATCGACCCGCAGGATCTGGGCCGCGACTTCCAGGCGGTGATCCGCGTCAACAGTCAGTCCGGCAAGGGTGGCATGGCCTTCCTGCTCGAGCGCGATCATGGCATCAGCCTGCCGCGCTGGATGAGCCTCGAGCTTGCGCCGCACGTGCAGAAGGCCAGCGAGCAGGTCAGTGGTGAGCTGTCCAGCGACCAGATTCGCGCGATTCTCGATGCCAGCTTCAAGCGTGAGGCGCCGCTGAGTCTCAAGGGCTATCGTCTGGATCGCGAAGGGGCCGAGCAGCTCACCGCGACGCTGGTCGATGACAAGGGCGAGCAGATAGCGCTGGCCGGCGAAGGCAACGGTGCCATCTCCGCCTTCATGGATGCCTGGCAGCGTCACACCGGTTCCACCGTCAGCGTGGTGGACTACGGTGAGCACGCCCTCGGCGAAGGCAGCGATGCCGTCGCGGTGGCCTTCGTGATGCTCAACCTGGATGGCAAGCGTGTCTGCGGCATGGCCGAGGATGGCGATACCGTGAGCGCATCGCTCAAGGCCGTGCTGTCGGCGGTCAATCGCGGCCTGGAAAGCAGTGCACGCAGCGAAGCGGAACGTGCCGAGGAAGCCGGTCCGGTCGCTGTCTGACGACAACACGCCTCATGCGTGACTGATCAGAGGCATTTTTGCCTCTCTCGAGACCCTCGCTCATCAGAGCGGGGGTCTTTGCGTTTCGCGGCAGGGCAGAAGCTGCCCGGCCGGCGCTCACGCCCGCCGTTGCTGGGCTGACGCGGGCAGGCTTGCGTGGAAAATACGTGTCATGCTCGCCAGGCCGCTATAGACTTTTGTCTGATGTTGACGGCTCAGTCAACATCCGGACTTGCACCGGTGCCCACCCTGCGTATCATCGCTGCACCCGCATAATGATAACGATCTGGTGGCAGACCGGATTCGAGAACACAACAATTCCAAGCGGTGCAAAGGCAAACCCCCTGATTGAAGAGATAATGGATGCGTCCCCATCCCTGCTCTGATCGGGCATCGCCAGTGCACCTCTCGTTCAGGAGGTCCGCTAGAACAACCCACAACTACTCATCGGTATCGCATGATTCAACTTGATGCTATCACCACCCTGTTGCTGGCGGCGCTTGTCCTCGTCGTTGGCCATCTGATCGTCGAGCGCGTGCGCGTGCTGCGCGAATTCAATATCCCCGAGCCTGTGGTCGGCGGCCTCATCGCTACCATCATCGTCACCGGCCTGCGCGGCCTGGGTTACGAGTTCCAGTTCTTCGGCGGTCTCCAGACTCCCTTCATGTTGCTGTTCTTCGGCTCCGTTGGCCTGTCGGCAGACGTTCGCATGATTCGTGCCGGCGGCAGCAAGCTGGTGCTGTTCCTCGCGCTGGTCATCGGTCTGCTCATCCTGCAGAACCTGCTGGGTGTCGGTGTTGCCAGTCTGTTCGGTCTTGATCCGGTACTGGGTCTGCTCGGCGGTTCCATCACCATGTCCGGTGGCCACGGTACCGGCGCGGCATGGGCCAACGTCTTCGCCGACGAATATGGCATCAATGGCGCGATGGAAGTCGCGATGGCCTGTGCCACCTTCGGGCTGGTGTTCGGTTCCCTGATCGGTGGGCCGACGGCGCGTTTCCTGATCAATCGCATGAAGCGTGAAGGGCAGGACATCAACGCCCAGGTCAGCGATTCCGAATATGACGAGACGGAAGTCCAGCATCCGCTGAATACGTCCAATGCCCTGAAGACACTCTTCATGCTGCTGCTCGGGGTCGTCTGTGGCCAGCAGCTGCAGTCACTCACCTCGGGCACCGCCTTCTCGCTGCCGACCTTCGTGTGGGTGCTGTTCAGCTGTATCGTCATCGGCAACGTGGTGCGCGCCTTCGGCGACAAGCACCTCAATACCCACGCCGTGGATGTGCTGGGCAACATCAGCCTGTCCATCTTCCTGGCGCTGGCGCTGATGACGCTCAAGCTCTGGGATCTGGCCAATCTGGCACTGCCGATTCTGGCCATCCTGCTGGCACAGGTCGCGCTGGTGTTCCTCTACACCACCCAGGTCACCTTCCGCCTGATGGGCAAGAACTATGACGCTGCGGTACTGGTCGCGGGTAACTGTGGTTTCGGCATGGGCGCCACGCCGACGGCGATCGCCAACATGCAGGCGGTCACGCAGCACCACGGGCCGTCGCGTCTGGCCTTCATCATCGTGCCGGTGGTGGGTGGTTTCCTGATCGATATCGCCAACTCGCTGATCATCAAGGGCTTCCTCGGCTTCTTCTGAACATGACCG
>NZ_CFDJES010000102.1:4571-7629 GCF_983723665.1 Cobetia sp.
GCGTCAGCACTTGCCTCTACACCCACAGTGCCACGATCAGGCCATAGGCCAGCAGCGTGACGACCACGGTACCGGCCAGGTTCAGGAAGAAGCCGGCGCGCATCATGGTCTGGATCTTGAGGTGGCCGGTGGCGAACACGATGGCGTTGGGCGGCGTCGCCACCGGCATCATGAAGGCACAGCTGGCCGCGATGGCCGCCGGCACGGTGATCAGCAGCGGATCGATGTCCAGTGACAGCGCCAGTGCCCCCAGCAGCGGCAGGAAGGCAGCTGCCGTCGCGGTATTGGAGGTGACCTCGGTCAGGAAGATGATCACCACGACCACGATGGCGACCAGGCCGATGAGCGGCAGCACGCTGAACATCGACAGCTGGCCGGCGATCCACTCGGCGAGACCCGAGCTCTTGATCACGCCCGCCAGTGCCAGACCACCCCCGAACAGCAGCAACACGCCCCAGGGCAGGTCACGCGCGTCTTCCCACACCAGCAGGCGGCGGCCGCGTGAGGTGCCGGAGGGAATGGCGAACAGGCCCACGCCGATGGCCATGGCGATGCCGGTGTCCGACAGCCAGGCAAGGCCCATCTGGTTGATCAGCGGACGGAACATCCACAGCAGGGCAGCCACCAGGAAGGCGACGCCGACACGTTTCTCGGCGCTGCTCATGGCGCCCAGTGCCTTGAGCTCGCGGCTGATCATCTCGCCGCTGTCTGCCGTCTCGGACTTGAAGGAGAAGGGCGTGCGCGTCAGCCACCACCAGGTGATGGCGCACATCGCGATGGCGACCGGCAGGCCGACGAGCATCCACTGGGCGAAGCCGATCTCGATGCCTTGATCACTGGACAGGTAACCTGCCAGCAGGGCATTGGGCGGCGTGCCGATCAGGGTCGCGATACCGCCGAGGCTGGCGGAGTAGGCGATGCCCAGCAGCAGGGCGGCGGCGTAGCGCTTCAGTTCCGGGTCATTGCTGTCGCGCTCATCCTGACCACTGGACATCAGGCTAACCACTGACATGCCGATGGGCAGCATCATGATGCTGGTGGCGGTGTTGGACACCCACATGCTGATGAAGCCGGTGGCGATCATGAAGCCGGCGATCTGGCGGCGCGGCGAGTGGCCGGCAAGCTTCAGCGTATGCAGGGCCACGCGGCGATGCAGGTCCCAGCGCTGCATGGCGATCCCGAGCAGGAAGCCACCGAGGAACAGGTAGATGGTCGGGTTGGCATAGGCGGCGGTGGTGCTCTTGATGTCGTCGATGCCAAGCGCCGGCACCAGCACGATGGGCAGCAGCGAGGTCACCGGAATCGGCAGGGCCTCGGTGGCCCACCAGGTGGCCATCAGCAGGGCAAGGCCGACGCAGAGCCAGGCGCTGTCCGGCATGTCACCCGGCGCCGGTGTCAGCCAGGTCAGCAGCAACAGGAGGGGTCCGAGTATCAGGCCGATGCGCGCCGCGAGTGGCGCTTGTGGCGGCGTAGTGGATTGATCAGCGACGTGATCGGGAGATTGCTCAGGCATGTCGACTCCAGAGAAGCCGGTCGGCGACTGGCTTCCTCATCATGGTGGTCATCGTGTTGTTGGTATGGGTCATGGTAGGTGATGGCGAGTTGTCGTGTTGGTGTTATTCATTACATGTCGCGCATGTATCCCCGGTCGGGTGACGTGCACGGCGTGTCATGTTGCCTGCCTTGTCAGAAAGTCGCTCGCGAGTCGATCAGCCGGGCGCTCAGGCGGCAAGGCGCGGCCATTGTCTCAGCATTGCGGCGCGGCTCAATAGCCTTCATTGCCTGTTTTGAAACTCCGGCAAGTGAAACCTTGACGCCGCGCAAGCGCGACGCTTGATCCGAGGCGCTCACACCTCGGGCCAGGCCCTGCGTGACGCCATCTTGCACGGGGCAGGTTGCTGTCTGGCGACAGACGCTGTCGTTGGCTGTGGACTTGTGAGCGCAAGGGCTGGAAGGTAGGGTTAGCAGCCATGAACAGGGCCAGCGCAGGACAACTGCGTGGCCCACTGTCGCGTTACTTTCACAAGGAAGATGATTGATGATTCTGGTCACGGGTGGTGCAGGCTACATCGGCTCTCATACGGTATTGGCGCTCATGGAGGCCGGCCATCAGGTGCTGGTGCTGGACAACCTGTCCAATGCCAGTGAAGCCTCTCTTGCGCGTGTGGCGACGCTTGCCGGGCGCGAAGTGCCGTTCGTCGAAGGAGATATCCGCAACGGCGCGCTGCTCGACAGCCTGTTCGAGCGTCACGATATCGAGGCCGTGGTCCACTTCGCCGGGCTCAAGGCGGTCGGCGAGAGCGTCGCCAAGCCGCTGGCCTACTACGACAACAACGTCAACGGTACCCTGGTGCTGTGTGACGCCATGGCGCGTGCCGGCGTCAAGCGTATCGTGTTCTCTTCCTCCGCCACCGTGTATGGCGATCCGGCCTCCACGCCGATCCGTGAAGACTTCCCGACCTCCGCGACCAACCCCTATGGCCGCTCCAAGCTGATGGTCGAGGAAGTGCTGCGCGACCTGGCCGTCGCGGATGACAGCTGGCGCATCGCGCTGCTGCGCTACTTCAATCCGGTGGGCGCCCACGAATCCGGCACCATCGGTGAAGACCCCAATGGCATCCCCAACAACCTGGTGCCGTATATCAGCCAGGTCGCCGTGGGCCGCCTCGAGGAACTGGCCGTGTTCGGTGATGACTACCCGACGCCGGATGGCACCGGGGTGCGCGACTACATCCACGTCGTCGACCTGGCCGATGGCCACCTCAAGGCGCTGGACTACCTGGCCGGTGATGCGCGGGATGGCGTTCACACCTATAACCTGGGCACCGGGACCGGTTACAGCGTGCTGGACATGGTCAAGGCGTTCGAGAAGGCCAGCGGTCGTCCGGTGCCGTATCGCATCGCACCGCGTCGTGCCGGCGATATCGCCGAATGCTGGGCAGAGCCCGACAAGGCCTTCAACGAGCTCAAGTGGAAGGCCGAGCTGGGTCTCGACCGCATGATGGCCGACAGCTGGCGTTGGCAGTCACGCAACCCCAACGGCTATCGCAGTGCCTGA
>NZ_CFDJES010000102.1:7729-10951 GCF_983723665.1 Cobetia sp.
GAAGCGGTCGCGGGCAGCATCCGCGGCCGCTTTTGCGTATGATGACGGCGGGCCGAAGGGCCCGTGTCGACTCCTTCGAATTCTCTGCGAGACCCCCATGACCCAGTCTGATGTCACCCTCGATCTTGAACTGCTGACGGCCATTGAACAGCTTTGCCGTGAAGCGGGGCAGGCGATACTCGCCGTTGCCCGTGGGGGAGAGCTCGGCACGCGCGCCAAGGCGGATGACAGCCCCGTCACGGCGGCGGATATGGCGGCGCATCATGTGCTGGTCGAGGGGCTGGCCCGCCTGACGCCGCAGATTCCGGTGCTCTCGGAGGAGAGCGACAAGGCCGATATCGCGGCGCGGCGTGACTGGCAGACCTTCTGGCTGGTCGACCCGCTGGATGGCACGCGTGAATTCGTCACCGGCAGCGGTGAATACACCGTCAACGTGGCACTGATCCAGGGTTCGCGCAGCGTGCTGGGCGTGGTGGATGCGCCGGTACTGGAGACGACCTGGAGCGGGCTCGCCGGCGTGGGGGCCTTCCGGGAAGACGCCACCGGGCGTGTCGCGATCACGGTCAGCCCGGAGCCCGAGGTATTGAGAGTCGTGGCCAGCAAGTCGCATCTCGATGCGCGTACGGCGGCGCTGATCGAGCGACTGGCACCGGTGGAGAACGTCAGCTGTGGCAGCTCGCTCAAGTTCTGTCGCATCGCGGAAGGCAATGCGGATCTCTATCCGCGCTACGCGCCGACCAGCGAGTGGGACACCGCGGCGGCTCAGGCCGTACTGGAAGCGGCCGGCGGCCAGGTCTTCGATGCCGAGTCATTGCCTGTACAACCGCGTCGTCTGGACTACAACGCCCGCGATACGCTGGTGAATCCCTTCTTCATCGCCTGTGGCCAAGCGGATGGTCGCTGGCGCCAGGCGCTGGACGTCTGAGGGTGGCCGGGGCTCGACGGCTCGTGCATCTGCTGGCTCGCGTAAGGGCTGAAGCGTTCATGCCGTTGCGGGGACGTTCATGAAGGGCCTGCTGCAGTGCCTCGTCCGTCGCCTGTTTGCGCGCAGCGATCAGGCGAGCAAGCGGGCCGGGGTGATCTCCGCCATCACGCTGGCCCTGCTGGCGAGTCTGGTGCCGTTGATCTATCACGGCCTGCTCGAGGGCGGCCTGATCCTGTTCGGCAATCTGTTGCTGTGGCCGTGTCTGCTGGCGGCGCTGCATCGTCCGCGCTGGCGTTGGCCGGCGCTGGGGCTGATGGCGGCGCTGGGCGTCAATCTCTCCGCAAGTGTGGTCAGCGCCGTCTATTACGATTCCCGCTATGGGCTGGCCTTCGCGCTCAGCTCGCTGGATACCAGCCGCAGCGAATCGATGGCGATGCTGTTCAAGTTCCCGCTGGCCCTGATCGTGCCGCTGGGGTTCTTCCTGCTGGCGCTGTCACTGGGCAATCGCTTCGGGGCGGGGCTGGCTCGCGCCCGGCTGGGTGGACGCAGCGGAATCGCCTTCCTGCTCTGGATGCTGATGCTGCTGGCCGGTAGCTGGCAGTGGGGGCGAGCCAGTGTGCCGTTGGCCATCACGACGCTGTCGGTCTCGCCGGGCTGGAACCTGGCCACCACCTCGCATGCCTGGTGGGAGAAGGAGCGCTACAAGGCGCTGATGGCGGATGACTATGATTTCGGTGGCGTCTCGCGCAGCCCCGAGGTGTCGGATGACGCCGTCTTCGTCCTGATCATCGGCGAATCCCAGCGCCGCGATCAGCTGTCGCTGTATGGCTATTCCCGCGCCACGACGCCGAATCTCGATGCGCGTCGCGACGAGCTGGTGGTCTTCGATCAGGCCATCGCGCCGGCGCCGCAGACCGTGCTGGCGGTACCGATGCTGGCCAGCCTGACCGACCCGCGGACCTTCTCGCCGCGCTACCTGGACGCCAATCTGATCTCGCTGGCCAATCAGGCCGGCTATCATACCGAGTGGCTGTCGCGCCAGGGGCTCGATATCACTTCCGAGCGCACCTGGATCACCGCCATCGCCCAGCGTGCCGATGTCGCTCGCACCATCATGACCGACTATGACGATGGCTTGCTGGATGCGCTTGATGAGGCGCTGGCGCGCGAGGTCGAGGGGCCGCGGCTGATCGTGCTGCATCTCTACGGCAGTCACCCGCCGGCCAGCCTGCAGTACCCGGATTCACTGCGCTATTTCCTGACCCCGGACAGCCGCTCACCGCTGACCGATGCCTACGATGACAGCATCCGCTTCACGGATCAGGTGATCGAGGGCGTCTTCCAGCGCCTGGAAGGGCGACCCGCTGGCGTGCTCTATCTGTCGGACCACGGCCTCGAGCATGACCCGCTCAGTGACGCCTATGTGCATGGCGGTGATCGCCCCAGTCAGGCGCCGTACCGCATTCCGCTATGGCTGTGGCAGACGGGGCAGGCGCCCAATCCCGCGCGTGAGCTGACGCGCCTGCGCTCGCACGCCGATGAGCCTTTCGCCAGTTTTGACCTGCCCTATCTGGCCAGCGACTGGCTGGGCATCCGTTTCTCCGGTGACAAGCCGTGCCTGTCGCCCTGGGCGGTCTGCTATCAGCCACGTGAACGTCATCCGGTGCTGGACCAGCTGGGACGATTGAACTTCTATGAAGCCCTGCCGTCGGACTTTCTTTCCCGACCTCTCGCGCCGGGAGCCGAAGAGCTCGAGGAAGCGGTCGAGGCGACCACCGAGCTGCTGGAGCGCCCGGAGTTCATGTCCGGGCAGGGCGCGAAACGCGACGGGCAAGCCCCGCAGCCGGATTCCCGCGTGACGCCGTCGGAGGATTCATCGGCGTTCACCTTGTCACCTGCTTCATTACCTTCAGAAACCCTCAAGGACTGACATGAAAATCACTGTCTTCGGAACAGGCTACGTAGGCCTGGTGACTGGCACCTGTCTGGCCGATGTCGGCCATGACGTGATCTGCATGGACGTTGATGCGGCCAAGATCGATGGCCTCAAGCAAGGCGAGATCCCCATCTTCGAGCCGGGGCTGGAGAGCATGGTGCTGCGCAATGTCGAGGCCGGCCGTCTCAACTTCACCACTGACGCCCGTCAGGCCGTCGAGCATGGCGTGCTGCAGTTCATCGCCGTGGGCACACCGCCGGACGAAGACGGCAGCGCCGACCTCAAGTACGTACTTGCGGTGGCCGGCACCATCGGCGAGCACATGAATGACTACAAGGTCATCATCGACAAGTCCACCGTG
>NZ_CFDJES010000103.1:0-2621 GCF_983723665.1 Cobetia sp.
ACTGTGCCGCGCAGGAAGCCACGTACCATGGCGCGCGTCGGGAAGCTCATCAGGTGCTGGGCACGCTTGCGCCAGTTGCCCTTCTCGCCCATCGGCGTCGCGGCTGCGGTGTTCACCGACAGCGAGCGGCGCTTGACGGACTCGAGATTGAGCTGACGCAGCAGGCCGAAGATCGCGGCCAGCAGGATCATGCCGAACGGCAAGGCGGTGGCGATGGTGGCGGTCTGCAGCGCCCCCAGCCCACCGGCCAGCATCAGCACGATGGCCAAAAGCCCCACCGCGAAGGCCCAGTAGATACGCTGCCAAATCGGGGTGTCGTCACGACCACCGGAGGCCAGCATGTCGACCACCATCGAGCCGGAATCCGCCGAGGTGACGAAGAACACGATGACCATCACCAGCGCGATCACCGAGGTGATGGATGACAGCGGCAGCTGCTCGAGGAAGGTAAACAGGGCCAGCGAATAGTTGTCGTTGACGGTGTCGACCAGCGCCGTGACGTTCTGCTCCAGAATCATCGAGATGGCGGTGTTGCCGAAGATGGTCATCCACAGCAGGGTGAAACCGGCCGGCACGAACAGCACGCCGATCACGAATTCCCGGATGGTACGGCCACGCGAGACACGCGCGATGAACATGCCGACGAATGGAGACCAGGACATCCACCAACCCCAGTAGAGCAGTGTCCAGCCACCGATCCAGTCATTGGGTTCGTAGGCGTAGAGCTCGAAGGTCTTGCCGACGATATCGGCCATGTAGAAGCCGGAATTCTGGACGAACGCCTTGAGCAGGAAGGCGGTCGGGCCGAGCAGCAGCACGAACAGCAACAGCACCACGGCAAGGCCGAGGTTGATCTCGGACAGGATACGGATGCCCTTGTCCAGGCCAGTCACGACCGAGATGGTGGCAAGGCCGGTAATCACGACGATGATCGCGACCTGGGTCCAGTCGTTGTTCGGCATGCCGGTCAGGTGCGAGAGCCCGGCATTGACCTGTGCCACACCGTAGCCCAGCGTGGTGGCGACACCACAGACGGTGCCGACGATGGCGAAGATGTCCACCGCATGGCCGATCGGGCCGTAGATGCGCTTGCCGATCAGAGGATACAAGGCACTGCGCAGCGTCAGCGGCAGGTCATGGCGATAGCTGAAGTAGGCCAGAATCAACGCGACGATGGCGTAGATCGACCAGGCATGCAGCCCCCAGTGGAAGAAGGTCAGCTTCATCGCTTCACGCGCGGTCTCGACCTGCTCCGGGGTACCCGTCGGCGGGTTGAGGAAGTGCATCACCGGCTCGGCCACGCCGAAGAACATCAGACCGATACCCATGCCCGCCGAGAACAGCATCGCGAACCAGGTGACGTTGCTGTAGTCCGGCAGTGAGTGGTCTGGCCCCAGGCGAATCTCGCCATGGCGTGAGAAGCCGACATACACCACCGAGATCAGCACGATGGCCACGCACAGAATGTAGAACCAGCTCACGGTGTTGGTGATCCAATGCTGGACCGACTCGAACACGGACATGGCCGTGTCCGAGAACACCGCGGTGAAGATCACCAATAACAGGATGATGGCATTCGCGCCGAAGAAGACCGGCGGGTTGACCTTGGCAAACAAGCCGGTGCGCGGCTCGGCACTGGCATCTTCGCCACCGCCCGCTGCAGGGGTATTGCGCATGGAGATTTCCTTGTGAGTGTCCGGGAGAGACGCCGTGAGCTGTCTCGGCGCCCTGCTGGCAAACAACACTATAATGAAAAAACATGATCAGATTGCGCGCGGATAATATCACCTAATGCCTACATGACCAATGTCTTGTCCAACTACCGTCCAACTTCTCGGCGCACACATGGCGCAGGATGCCATTTGTTTTCTTGATGCTTGCACGCTGGGCACCCAACGTCATCGGCACACTCAAATGCCATGCTGGTCACACAGGAGTAAACGCATGAGTCGCAATCGTCATTCCGGCAAGGGCCCCCTGCGCGCGCTCGCGCTGTCTCTCGCCCTGTTGAGTGCCCTGCCGACCACGTCCGCCATGGCGGGCCCGGGGCATGGGCGCTTCGATGGGCCGGGCTACATAGGCCCCGATATCGTGATCGGGCATGGTGAGCCCGGTCGGCTGATTCGCTGGGCACCGGGTGGCCCCGGGCACGGTCATGGCCTGCCCGCAGGGGCGCGCGGTGTCTGGGTGGGCGCTACGCTGTATTTCCTGGCGGCAGGCACCTATTACCTGTGGGAAGAGAGTCAGCAGCAGTATCTGCCCGTCCAGGCCCCCGCTCAGGCGACACTCACGGCCGCGGCAGTCGATGTCATCGCCTACCCCACCAAGGGCCAGAGCGAAGACCAGCAAGCGCGTGATCGCTATGAGTGCCATCGCTGGGCCAATCAGCAGAGTGGCGCCGAAGCCAATTCTGCGGCACCGCCCGTGACCGCCAGCAACGCAGACACCTATCGCCGCGCGCTGAGTGCCTGCTTCACCGGTCGCGGTTACAGCGTGCAATAGTCAGCTTGAATCATGAGCATGAAAAAGCCCCGCCAGCTCGCGATGATCGCGGCCTGGCGGGGCTTTCTTGTGTCCATTGTCGGCTTTCTGCTGTCTGATTTGACTGCTTGCGGGATTTG
>NZ_CFDJES010000103.1:2721-10824 GCF_983723665.1 Cobetia sp.
GATTTGACTGCTTGCGGGATTTGCTGCTCGTGGCGATCAGCCGCGCCGTTTCTGGTGTCGTTCGCGGTTGTTGTCACGCGCCGTGCGGGATTTGCGCAACATCACCAACGTCGCCCCCAACCCACCATGGCGCGGCGTGGCACTGCTCCAGGCCTGCACCTCGGGCATCTGCTCCAGCCAGTACACCAGGTAGGCACGAATCAAGGCGGCATGCGATTCGCTGTCACGCCCCTTGCCATGAATCACCAGCAGGCAGCGCAACTCGCTGCGCCAGGCGTCCTGGATGAAGCGGTGCACCTCACGCCGACACTCGATGAGCGGACGACGCATCAGATTGAGCTGCGCCTCGGGTGGGTAGCCGCCCTGGCGCAAGCGCTCCAACACACCGGTCTGGATGCCATCGCGGCGAAACTCGACCGGGTCGTGCGGCGAGAGATGCTCCACGTAGCTATCGGACAGCCCGTCCAGCTCATTGCCCAGGGTCTTCTGCGCCTCTTCACGCCGAGCCAGCTGAGCCTCGCTGGGGCCCTTGCGGGCCGTGGTGACATCGGCGCGGTCCTTGCCGCGCGTCAGGGGAGCAACGCCTTGCATCTCACGACTGAACAGATCATCCGCCTCGGCACTGCTCAACTCACGGGCATGCGCCGCCGACATCATTGCAGGGGAAAAACGTGACATGGCACCCTCCAGTCTTCACCAGGACGTGTCAATTACGTGGAGCGCGCAGTCAAGGTCGACAAACGACGACGCCCCGAGACAGAGCATGCCTCGGGGCGTCGGTTCAGCTCAAGTCGCTGACGTGATTTCTTGCGTCATCACGTCTCAAGGACGGATCAATGCCCGGTCTTGAGCTGCTCCCAGTACTTCTGATAGATCGACAGCGCATCGCCGACATCGGTCTGGAATTCGCCGCGGGCGAGATCCTGCTGAGTCGGGAAGACCACCGGGTTGTCACGCACTTCCGGGTCCATCATGTTCTTGGCCGCCAGGCTCGGCGTGGTGTAACCCACGTACTCGCTGATTTCCTTGCTGACTTCCGGGCTGATCAGGTAATCGATGAACTGATAGGCCGCATCGACGTGACGCGCGTTGGACGGAATCGCCATGGTGTCCATCCACAGGATGATGCCTTCCTTGGGATAGACATACTCGACCGGCACGCCTTCCTGGTTGGCCTGATAGACCTCACCGTTCCAGATCAGGCCGGCATCGACCTCACCCTGCATGAAGGGCACGCGCGCCGCGTCGGAGTTGAAGGCACGCACGTTGGGCATCAGCTGGGTCAGCTTCTCGTAGGCCGCCTTGATCTCGTCCGGGTCCGTGGTGTTGCCACTGAAGCCGAGGCTTGCCAGTGCGACATGGAAGACTTCGCGCATGTCGTTGGAAAGCAGCAGCTTGTCACGATACTTGTCGTTCCACAGATCGTTCCAGCTGGTCAGTGCGCCCTCTTCGACATAGTCCGGGTTGTAACCGATACCGGCGCTGCCCCACATGTAAGGCACGCTGTACTGGTTGCCCTTGTCGAAGTCACGATCGACCAGGTTGGGGTCGAGGTCCTCGAAATGGTCGAGCTTGCTGACATCCAGCTTCTGCAGCAGACCTTCACGCGCCATCTTGTCGATGTAATAGGTCGACGGGAAGACGAGGTCGTAGCTGTTGTCGCTGTCCAGCAGCTTGAGCTTGGCGTACATCGCTTCGTTGGAATCGAAGGTGGAGTAGACGACATCGATGCCGGTCTGCTCTTCGAAGCGCTCGATGACCTCATCGGGCATGTACTCGGTCCAGTTGTAGACGTAGAGGACCTTGTCGCTGTCATCCGCGGCCAGAACGGGGGCGGATGTGGCCACGGAAGCCAGGCTGACGGCAGCCATCAGGCCAGCGGCGCGCAGCGGGAAACGGGTACCTTGCATGTTATTTTTTCTCCTTGAGCAACAACTGTGAAATCAACAGCAGACAGAGCGACAGCCCCAACAGCAGGGTTGCCAATGCATTCACTTCAGGTTTGAGCCCCAGTCGCACCATCGAGTAGATGCGCAGCGGCAGCACGTCGAAGGTCGGCCCGGTGACGAAGGTCGAGATCACCACATCATCCAGCGACAGGGTGAAGCTCAGCAGCCAGCCGGAGGCGATCGCCGGCATCAGCGCCGGTACCAGCACGTGCCAGACGGCGCGGGCTTCACTGGCACCGAGATCACGCGCCGCTTCCAGCAACTGCGGGTTGATGCCCGTCAGGCGGGAATAGACGGTGATCACCACGAACGGCAGACAGAAGGTAGCGTGCGAGACCAGCAGCGAGAAATAGCCCAGCTGGATACCCAACGCAATGAACAGCGCCAGGAAGGCGATCGCCATCACGATGTCCGGCATCATCATCACCGTGAACAGCATGCCATTGAGCAGCGGCTTGCCGCGGAAGCGATAGCGGTAAAGCGCGGTGGCCGTCAGCGTGCCGATCAGGGTCGCCAGCGTCGCCGCCGTCACCCCGAGCCACAGCGTATTGAGCGCAGCCTCCATCAGATTGCCATTGCCCAGCAGCTTGTCGTACCAGCGCAGGCTGAAGCCGCCCCACACGAAGGGGTTGCGTGAGTCATTGAACGAGATGCCGATCAACACCAGGATCGGCACATACAACAGCGTGAAGATCAGCGTCAGGTAACAGCGGCTGAACCAACGCAGCGCGGCGCTCGCCTTCATAGGGTCACCTCACGCTTGAAGAGCTTGACGCTGCGGTAATAGGCCAGCAGCAGGAACGCCATCACCAGTGTCAGCATCACGCTGATCGCCGCGCCGAAGGTCCAGTTGTTGGCCTGCAGGAACTGGCCCTTGATGATGTTGCCGATCAGCGGATGGCGCGAGCCGCCCAGCAGGTCCGAGACATAGAACATGCCCATCGCCGGCAGGAACACCAGCAGCACGCCCGCGATGATGCCCGGCATGGTCAGCGGCAGCACGATATGGCGGAAGGTGGCCAGGCCATTGGCACCAAGGTCGCGGGCCGCCTCCAGCGTCGGGCGGCTCAGCTGCTCGAAGACGGCATACAGCGGCAGGATCATGAACGGCAGCAGCATGTAGACCAGCCCCACGATCACCGCCTCCTCGGTATACAGCAGACGCAGCGGCGCATCGATCAGGCCGAGATTCATCAGCACATCATTGAGCAGCCCGCGCGTCGCGATCAGCGTGCGCAGGGCATAGATGCGGATCAGCGAGTTGGTCCAGAACGGAATGATCACCAACAGCAGCAGCAAGGGCTGCAGGCGCGGGCTGGCCCGCGAGATCATCCACGCGAAGGGATAGCCGAGCAGCAGACAGATCAGCGTCGTGATCAGGCCGATCCACAGCGAATGGCCGAAGACGCTCAGGTACACCGGGCTGATCATCTGGCCATAGTTGGTCAGAAAGCCCTGCCACAGCGTGCTCAGTGACAGCTCACCGCCCAGTAACTGGCCGGTGTTTTCCGGCATCAGACTGACCAGCACCACCAGCAGCGTCGGGGCCAGCACCAGCACGATCAGCCAGCCCCAGATGATGGTCAGGGTGGCGGTCTTGAAGGGATTGCGCACCAGACTCATGCACCCGCCCCCGTCACGGCCGGCTCATCATCGGGCAGGATGATCTCCCAGTCCGGCACCCAGCTGACGCGCACACGCTCGCCGAGGCGGTAATCGAAGTCAGGGTCATCCTCGTCGAAGAACTCGCTGGCCAACAACTGCTGACCGTTGTCGAGCTCCAGCACCGTGTCCAGGGTCATGCCCTTGTAGTTGCGCTCGATGACGCGCGCCGGGAAACCTTCGCTGTCCTCGGCGCCCTTGAGTCGCATGTCTTCCGGGCGCAGCAACACCTGCACCGCCTCTCCGCCCTGATAGGTGCGGCCATGGCTGCTGAGTTCCAGCGTCTGACCGAGCAGCGTGATCTCGATGCGCCCGGCCGTCGCCGCGGGGCGCACGACCTGCGCCGCCAGCTGGTTGATCTCACCGACGAAGCGCGCCACGAACAGGGTGCTCGGCGATTCATAGACCTCACGCGGCGTACCGATCTGCTCGATGCCGCCTTCGCGCATCACCACCACGCGATCGGACATCGACAGCGCCTCTTCCTGATCGTGGGTGACGAACACGAAGGTGATGCCGAGACGTCGCTGCAGGCGCTTGAGCTCGTTCTGCATCTGCTTGCGCAGCTTGTAATCCAGCGCCGAGAGCGGCTCATCGAGCAGCAGGACGCGGGGCCGCTTGACCACGGCGCGGGCAATCGCGACGCGCTGCTGCTGCCCGCCGGAGAGCTGGTCCGGGCGGCGGTCCGACAGATGGGCCAGTTGCACCATCTCCAGCGCTTCGCGCACCCGCTCATGAATCTCGGCCTTGGCGACCTTTTCCATGCGCAGGCCAAAGGCCACGTTGTCATAGAGGTTCATGTGCGGAAACAGCGCATAGCTCTGGAAGACGGTATTGACCGGGCGCTGGTGAGCGGGACGCTCATGCAAGGCCGTCGACTCGAGCGTGATGGTGCCGCTATCCGGCGATTCGAAGCCGGCGATCATTCTCAGCACGGTGGTCTTGCCGCAACCGGACGGGCCCAGCAGCGTGACGAACTCACCATCGTTCAAATCCAGGTCAAGGCTGTCCAATACCTTGCGATCACCAAAGGTCTTGGAAATGCCACGCAGCTTGACCAGCGGGGCCTTCTCAGGAGCAGAGCTTTTCATCGGCGGGTTGTCACCTCCAGCGGGCGCCGCGAACGGCACCCTCATGCATGTCAGGCGCGCCAGGGACTGGCACGCCACATCGTCAATTCCATCGTGCCTGGCCACCGGCTGACTGCCAGCTCTCGCCTCGCCGCTCGCTTTGGCGCTGGCGCACAGGTCGCGCAAAGATCACATCAGACAGCGGGCAAGGCGCCGTCGCCAGTCTGGCATGCCAACCTTTCACTTGCGTGTCTGCCCGGCGGGCAGTCGCCAGTTGACCTGAATCACTCATGCCTCACCCTTACCTCGCTCATCCCTCAGTCAGGCTCTCCAGCGTGCAGGCCGAATTCATGCAAGACAGGCGAGCGCTTCCGGTTGATGTGCGAGGTTGATGTGCGAGAGACAAAGGAAAAGGCCCGAACAGGTGTCGGGCCTTTTCATTGCCGTCATCGCTTTCGATATCGGGGCATCGGCATCGGGGCATCGGCATCCGCCTCAACCCCCGTCGGGGCGAGCAGACGGCACAGGGTGCGCATTCTGCCCATTCGGCATCAGACTGTCACCTTGCAATCGCGTTCCAGTGCCGCTCAGGAAGTCGCAAGTTGCGGATCTTGCGGGTCTTTTTCTTCTTGAGTCATGGCCTCATCACCCACCTCACCGACACTGGGCAGCACCTCGACCAGACCGCAGGTCATGCGCTCCTTCTCGGCGGCACGCGCACGCGCCAGCGCCTCACGCAGGGGTTCCAGACGAGGATGCGGCGCTTCGCCCGCCTCGCCGGCCGGCAATTCCCATGGCAAGGCGTGCGCCATCTCCCACAGCGAGTATTGACTGAGATCACGCCCGAGCACCCATTGGCCATCCTGGGTCTGGCTGGCGATGTTCTCGGCGATCAGCGGCTTGAGCACACGACGGTAACGACTGCCCAGCACTTCCGTGAGGCGATCATCGGACAGCGGCTCACCGCGCTCATGGGCATCCTTGAGCAGCATCACGGCGCCGAGGGTCTGCCAGAACGGCGGCCAGCGATGCCAGTCAGCATTGGAGCGCTCGCCCATCCAGGCCGCGACTTCCGCCCCCAGTAGCACGATGCACCAGGACAGGAACACCCACAGCAGGAAGAGCGGCACGGCCGCGAAGGCACCGTAGATGGCCTGATAGGACGGGAAATGCGTCACGTACAGTGAGAAGCCCGCCTTGGCCAGCTCCAGCGCCAGCGCCGTGGTCAGCGCGCCGACCGCGGCGTCACGCAGGCGAACCTTGCAGTTGGGCACCGCGGCATAGATGAAGGTGAAGGCCGCAGCGCTCAACAGCGGCGGCAACAGACGCAGCAACAGGGCCTTGCCGCCCAGCATCTCGGCGGCCGAGTCGAAGAAGGACAGCGAGGTCAGAAAGGACGACAGCAAAAAGCCCGAGCCCAGCATCAGCGGACCCAGCGTCAGGACGGCCCAGTACATCAGGAAGCTCGACAGTCCCTTGCGCCCTTCCGGCACCTGCCAGATGGCATTGAAGGCGCCTTCGATGGTGATCATCATCATCACCGAGGTCACGAACAGGAAGATCAGACCCACCGAGGTCAGATTGCGCGCCTGACCGGAGAATTCGTTGAGATACTCGAGCACCGTGGCGCCGGTCGAGGGCAGAAACTGGGAGAACACCGTGGTCTGCAGTTGATCGCCCACGCCGTCAAAACTCGGAATGACGGCGAACATCGCATAGATGACCGTCATCAAGGGCACGATGGCGAACAGCGTCGTATAGGTCAGTGCCGACGCGGTCTTCTTGCCGTCGTGATAGTTGAAACGTGATACCAGCTTGAGGATGACGCCGATGGCGGGCATGACCCGCGAGATCCCTGGCAGTTGTGGCATTCTTGTGCGCCCCTCTACAATGCGTGCCTGATTCATTCGCCACCGCCGGCCATGGTCAGTAGCGCTTGCGTGAAACCCATCACCTGTCCGGAAACGGAGACAGTCATGTCAATATTGAAACTCTACCATAACCCACGCTGCTCCAAGTCACGGGAAACACTGGCGCTTTTGACCGCGCGCCTCGAGGGCGATGCCTTCGAGACCGTCCGCTACCTGGAAGATCCCCTCGATCGTGAGCAGCTCGAGGCCCTGGCCGCCCGAGTGGAAGGCGGCGCGCGGGCTCTGACTCGTGAGAACGAAGCCGAGTGGAAGGCACTGGGCCTTGTAGACCCCAGCGATGCGCAACGCCTTGACGCGATTGCCGCAACGCCGAAATTGATGCAGCGGCCGATTCTCGATGATGGCACCCGTGCCGTCATCGGTCGCCCGCCCGAAGATGTGCTGGTGCTGTTGAGCGACGCCTGATCCCCTGATGACAGGGTGTGCTCACGCAAGCCCCGCTTGCCCCTTTCGATAGATTGTCATCCACCTGAGGAAGCTCATGTCCGCAACGACCCCCGACGCGACGCCGTACGTCCTCGTCCTCTATTACTCGCGCCATGGTGCGACCCGCACGCTGGCCGAGCAGATCGCCGCCGGCATCGAGTCCATCAGCGGTGTCGAGGCACGCCTGCGCCGGGTGCCCGAGATCTCGGCCACCTGCGAACAGACCGAGCCGGAAATCCCCGACAGCGGGGCCATGTATGTCGAGCTGGACGACCTGCGTCACTGTTCGGGCCTCGCGCTGGGCAGCCCGACCCGCTTCGGCAACATGGCGGCGCCGCTCAAGTACTTCCTGGACTCCACCAGCGAGCTGTGGATGAACGGCGCCTTGATCGACAAGCCTGCCACCGCCTTCAGCGCCTCAAGCTCTCTGCATGGCGGTCAGGAAACCACGCTGATCACCATGCTGATCCCGCTGCTGCATCATGGCATGGTGTATGCCGGTGTGCCCTACAGCGCCACCGAGTTGCTCGAGACCACCCAGGGCGGCACGCCCTACGGCACGACCCACGTCAGCGGCAAGCGTGGCGACAACGATGTCGATGACAACGAACAGCGCCTGGCACTGGCGCAAGGCAAGCGTATCGCTCGCCTGGCCCTTGCCATGCAACCTCTCAGGGAGACGAAATAGATGCGCGCCTGGCTTGAACGACTGGAACGTGAGCAGGGCCTCGATACGCTCGAAGCCAAGAGCCGTCGCGGTGTGATCGCAAGTTTTGCGGCCGTCGCCCTGCTGCTGCTGATCGGCGGCATTCAGCTGATGGCGCAGAGCGAGAACAGCGGCCTGCTGCCGCTGTTGATCCGCCTGCTGCCCATCGCACTGTTTCTGCCCGCCATCTTCACCCGCCGGGCACGTGGCCATGTCTGGCTGGCCTTCGTCAGCCTGCTCTACATCATGCAGGGCGTGATGCTGGCCGGTGTGCCTGGCCACGCCGTCATCGGCGTACTGGAAGCACTGGCGGCACTGGGGCTGTTCATTTCCAGCATGGCTTACGCCCGTTTCCGCTC
>NZ_CFDJES010000104.1:0-4892 GCF_983723665.1 Cobetia sp.
CTGACGCAACCCTGCGTCGCCATCTAAGCTAATAACCCCTTAAATACCAACAACATGCATGACTTTCGTTTGATTGTCTGACAAAGCCATCTCACGCAGAATGGCTGACCATGCGGACAACAACCGGTCTCGACATCGTCACGCCATGCTCGCGTGATGTCAGCCACACAACTGCTCCGTCATCGGCGATTCCTCCACAGTCCTCCTCTGCAGACCTGTGGGCCGGTCCATGCAGTCCCGTCATCCGGGCTGCGCTGCTTCTGCTGACACTTCCTTCGAGGTTCCATGTCCACACACTCCCCTACCGGAGCCAACAGCCGTGAGCTGTTCGGGCATCCGGCCGGACTCTATCTGCTGTTCTCCACGGAACTGTGGGAACGCTTCTCCTACTACGCCATGCGTGCCCTGCTGGTGCTCTATCTCACCGATGCCGTCACCAGTGGCGGTCTGGGCTGGAATCAGGGCGACGCCCTGCAGCTGTACGGCATCTTCACGGGCCTGGTGTACATCACGCCGATGTTCGGCGGAGCGCTGGCCGACAACTGGCTGGGCGCCCGCCGTGCGATCCTGATCGGGGGTCTGATCATGGCGGCCGGGCAATTCGTGCTCGCCGTGCCGCCGGCCATGAGCGGCCTCGACCCCGAGATGCTGCTGTATGTCGGCCTCGGCCTGCTGATCGTCGGCAACGGCCTGTTCAAGCCCAACATCTCCACGATGGTCGGTGATCTCTATCAACAGGGCGATCATCGCCGCGATGGCGCCTTCACCATCTTCTACATGGGCATCAACATCGGTGCGCTGCTGTCGGGCATCGTCGCGGGCTCCATGGCCGAAGGCTATGGCTGGAACGCCGGCTTCCTGGTGGCCGGTATCGGCATGCTGCTGGCGGTCGCCATCCAGCTCATCTTCGCGCCGCGCCATCTGGGTGACCTGGGGGTCGAACCCAGCGCCCGCCGTGAGGCACGCCTGAGCAAGAGCAACAACCGCAAGACACCGCTGAGCCGTGAAGAGCGTGACCGCATCAAGGTCATCATGGTGCTGGGCCTGTTCACCATCCTGTTCTGGGCCGGTTTCGAGCAGGGCGGCGGCCTGATGGCGCTGTATGCGCAGGACTATACCGATCGCATGCTGATGGGCTTTGAAGTGCCGGCGGCCTGGTTCCAGTCGCTCAATCCGCTGTTCATCATCCTGCTCTCGCCGCTGCTGGCGGGTCTGTGGACACGCATGGACAACCGCGAGCCCAGCTCGCCGGTCAAGTTCGCCTTCGGCCTGATCGCCCTCGGCATCGGCTTCGTGTGCATGATCGGCGCGGTGCTGGAGCAGAAAGCCGCAGGCAGCGCCTCGATGATGTGGCTGGTAGGCGCCTTCTTCTTCCACACTCTCGGCGAGCTGTGCCTGTCACCGGTAGGGCTGTCGATGGTCACCAAGCTGTCACCGGTGCGCATGGGCGCGCTGATGATGGGCGCCTGGTTCGCCTTCGTGGCGCTGGCCAACTACCTGGCCGGGATGATCGGCTCGCTGGTCGGCGAAGCCGGTGCCATGAGCGTGTTCGGCGGCATCGCCATCACCGGCGTGCTCGGCGGCCTGCTGTTGCTGGTGTTCGCCGGCAAGCTGGTGGACTGGATGCACGGCGCGGAAGCGCGTCATGACGGCCCACTCGAGACCCAGACCAGTCACGGCTGAGTGCTCTGTGACGGTGACTATCGCTGTCGACCAGACGACAGACTGCTGCAACGCAAACGCCCCGCTCATTGAGGGGGGCGTTTGCGTTATCACTGCCAGCAACAGGGCCGTAAAGGGGCGTGAAACGCCTAGATGGAATCCGGCACGAACAGCTGCTGGAAGTTGTCGACGGCGCTCTCGGCATCGTCGATCGCATGGAAGCGCGCCACGTGATAGAGCGCCTCGCCCTCATTGGCCAGCGGCAGGTTGGCCATGCCGATGATGATGCCATCCGCGGGTGACAGCACCTCGCTTTCGCTGTTGCCGAAGGGGTCGGCGACGATGCCCAGTACCTGATGCTTCTCGACGCGGTCCCCCAGGCCCACGCGGCTCTGGACGATGCCATCGATGGAGGCACGCGCCCAGCTGGAGCCATTGGACATCTCCACCGCGCGCGAGCTGGGCTTGCGGTCGCGGTCCTTGGCCAGCATGCCGATGGAGCGCATCACGCGCTTCACGCCACTGACCCCCGGGCGAATCGCCCACTCATCGAAGCGCAGTGCCTCACCGGCCTCATAGGTGATGACCGGCACGCCGCGCTCGCTGGCATAGGCGCGCAGACTGCCCTCGCGCAGCTCGGCATTCAGCAGCACCGGCGCACCGAAGGCGTCCGCCATCTGACGCGTGGCATCACTGCCGGTCATGGTGGCGCGGATCTGCGGCAGGTTGGTGCGATGAATCGCGCCGGTGTGCAGGTCGATGATGTGGGTGGCCTGATCGGCGATCTGCTCACGGAACAGCGCCGCCACCCGCGAGCCCAGCGAACCGCTCTCACTGCCCGGGAAGCAGCGGTTGAGATCACGGCGGTCCGGCAGGTAGCGCGTGTGCTGCACGAAACCGAACACGTTGACGATGGGCACCGCGATCAGGGTGCCGCGCAGCCGCGAAAGGCTGGAACTCTTGAGCAGCCGCCGCACGATCTCGACGCCGTTGATCTCGTCACCGTGGATGGCACCGCACACCAGCAGCACCGGGCCGGGCTGGCGACCATGCACCACCTCGACGGGGATGTGCAGCGGCGCATGGGTGTAGAGCTTGGCGACAGGCACATCGACCTGGGCCCGCGTTCCCGGCGCGATGCGGGTACCGCTGATTTCAAATGGAGCGCGTGACATCGCCACCTCAGAGATTGTTCGACCAACGAGCGGCAGGCACTGCGACATGCCCGCCAGATCAGGCTACTCGCCCAGTGTCTCGAAAGAAAACACTGTGCGACATGCGCCTTTTAGCGCATTGGTGCGCCAAGGGAAAGACTTCATTGCAGCGTGTCGGGATGAAGCGCGGGCAGAATTGTTCAACAATGGGCCTTCACGACTCACCTTGCCCGCCCTCTCGACATGAGATGCCCGTGACCGATTCTCTCGATGCCCTGCTGACACTGCCCGATTACTCTGCGCTGGCCTGGAGCGCGATCATCTTCTCGACCTACCTGACCGGCATCTCCAAGGGCGGCTTCGCCGGAGGCTTCGGCTCGCTCTCGGTGCCGCTGATGGCGCTGGCCATCGGGCCGCTGGAAGCCGCCGGCATCCTGCTGCCGCTGTTGCTGGTGATGGACTTCCTGAGCTCCCGCGCCTGGTGGGGCAAGCAGCTGTGGTCGGAGGTGCGCATCATCCTGCCCAGCGCCGCCATCGGCATCGCGGTGGGCGTGGTGCTGTTCGATGAGCTGGACGAGAACATGATTCGCGGCCTGCTGGGCGTCATCTCGCTGCTGTTCGCCGCCTATATGCTGTTCAAGCCCACTGCCAGGAAACCGCTGCCCCGCTGGCTGGCCATTCCTGCCGGGGCCACCGCCGGCTTCACCAGCTTCTTCGCCCACGCCGGCGCCCCGCCCTACAACCTGTACATGATTCCGCGCCAGCACCCCAAGGAGACCTTCATCGCCACCACGGTGATCATCTTCGCTGGCATGAACCTGATGAAACTGGGCCCCTACGTGGCGCTGGGCGAGATCAACCTCACCAGCCTCTCCACCTCACTGCTGCTGGTGCCGGTGGCCTGGGCGGGCGTCAGAAGTGGCCTGTGGCTGCAATCCCGCGTCAACGAGAAGCTGTTCTTCCGCCTGATCATCATCGCGATGGCGCTGGTGGGTGTGCAGTTGATCTACAAGGCCTGGGGCTGAGGGCCGCGCGGCCCATCACGCCCTGACGACCACTGCCGCCAGCCATTGAAAACTCCCGCCACGGCCCTTGGGGCCGAGCGCAAGGAGACCCCTTGAGAACGATCGAGACAACGCCATGACACACCACATCAGCTACTACCACGCCCACCTCTACTACACCGATGAGCAGAGCCTGGCCGCCGCTCGCGAACTGGCGGCCCAGGCCGAGCAGCGCTTCACGCTGCGCGTCGGGCGCTTCCACCAGCAGCCGGTCGGCCCGCACCCGCTGTGGAGCTGTCAGCTGTCCTTCCTGCCTGAGGAATTCGGGCGCATCATCCCGTGGCTGGCACTCAACCGCGGCTCGCTGGATATCTTCGTGCACGCCGGCACCGGCGATGACCTCTTCGATCACACCCAGGGCGTGATGTGGCTGGGCAACTCGCATACGCTGAATCTCGCGGCCTTCGCCAGCGAGTGAGGCCGCGGCAAGCATTGAGCCCGCGGCAAGCTTTGATGCCCGGACGATGGTTGACGCCCACCGCGGGCCTGACACGCTATCATTGCCTGACACCACTGACTCAAGGATGCCCCCATGACGCGACTGCGCCGCCTTTCCTCTCGTGCTGCCCTGCTGGGTGTGATGGCCTCAGGCCTGGTGCTGGCCGGCTGTGATGACAACGAGGTCGGGGATGTCTCGCTGGGCCTGTTCACCACCAAGGACATCAAGATCGAGAGCCTGATCGACCCCAAGGTGCCGGGCGTGACCTGCCACCTGAGCAACATCGAGGCGGACCTCGACTTCTCCGATCCCTCCGACATGAGCATCGCCTGCCGCCAGACCGGTCCGATCACGGCGGAGATGATCGCCGACATCGACACCTCCAAGAGTGGCGAGGAGGTCTATCGCAAGTCCAAGAGCGTGCTGCTCAAGAGCCTCAAGATTCGTCGCATTCTGGATCGCGACTCCCAGAGCCTGCTCTATATCGCCTACAGCACCAAGGAAACCAGCGGCAGCTTCAAGCATGCGCTGAGCAGCGTGCCGCTGTGGGGCAGCGACGCCTGGCAGGCACCG
>NZ_CFDJES010000104.1:4992-8662 GCF_983723665.1 Cobetia sp.
GCAACGGCTAGCCAGCCGGATTTTCATTCGCATGACGCAAAGGAGTGACACACGATGTCGAGCCCGGAGCACAAGCAGAAGATCTGGAAGCTGATCAAGGATGTGAAGGTCGGCATGTTGGTGACGCAAGGCGATGGCATGCCCCACGCCCGCCCGATGCATCTGGTGCAGGATGACTACGACGGCACCCTGTGGTTCTTCACCCGCGCCAGCGCCGAGAAGGTGTTTGAGGCCAAAAAGGACAGCGAGGTCTGCCTGAGCTTTTCCGATCAGGATGATGGCGTCTACGTGTCGCTGAGCGGTCATGCCAATCTGCACCGCGATCAGGGCCTGATCGACAAGTTCTGGAATCCGTTCGTGGCCGCCTGGTTCCCGGAAGGCAAGGATGACCCCGACGTCACCCTGCTGGAGATCTCGGTGCAATCCGGCGAGCACTGGAAGGCCAAGGAGAGCAAGGCCTATCAGCTCTACGAGGTGGCGCGCGCCAACCTCGACAAGGACCACACCCCGGACATGGGCGAGAACGAGAAATTCGGCACGGTGTAAGCTAAAGCCCGAGCTCGTCATGGAGAGCTCTTTGCAGTGCCCGCGTGAGAGTCAACGCGTACGGCCATGCCAGACACGACAACGCCAGCCCGAGGGCTGGCGTTGTCGTGTCTGGCAGCCTGCCGTTTCCAGCAGGCCTGTCATCGGTGGTGAGGATTCAGGTCAACGAACACCTCAGGCCTTCATGTCGAGCACGATGCGCCCCTCGATCTTGCCGTCGATCATGCGTCCGAAGATGTCGTTGATGTCCTCGAGCTTGCCGGTCTGCACGGTGGCGGCGACCTTGCCTTCCGCGGCGAAGTCCAGCGCCTCCTGCAGGTCCTGGCGCGTGCCGACGATGGAGCCACGCACCGTGATGCCATTGAGCACGGTGGAGAAGATCGGCAGCGGGAAGTCGCCCGGCGGCAGGCCGTTGAGCACCAGGGTGCCGCCACGGCGCAGCATGTTCTGGGCCTGATCGAAGGCCTTGGGCGACACCGCCGTCACCAGCGCGCCATGCGCGCCGCCGATGTCGCGCTTGATGACGCTCGCCGGATCTTCCTTCATGGCATTGACGGTCACGGTCGCGCCCAGACGGCGGGCCAGTTCCAGCTTGGCATCATCCACATCCACCGCCGCCACGTTCAGGCCCATGGCGCGTGCATACTGCACCGCCATGTGTCCCAGTCCACCGATGCCCGAGATCACCACCCACTGGCCGGGGCGGGTGTCGGTCATCTTGAGCCCCTTGTAGACCGTGACCCCGGCGCACAGCACCGGCGCGATCTCCACGAAGCCCACGCTGTCCGGCAGGCGGCCGACGTAGCCTGCGTCCGCCAGCGTGAACTGGGCAAAGCCGCCATTCACCGAGTAGCCGGTATTCTGCTGGCTCTCGCACAGCGTCTCCCAGCCGCCCAGGCAATGCTCGCAGTGGCCGCAGGCCGAGTAGAGCCAGGGCACCCCGACACGGTCGCCTTCCTTGACGTGGGTGACGCCCTCGCCTACCGCCGCGATGGTGCCGACGCCTTCATGGCCGGGAATGAACGGCGGATTGGGTTTCACCGGCCAGTCGCCATGCGCGGCGTGCAGGTCGGTATGACAGACCCCGGAGGCGGCGACCTCGACCAGAATCTCGCCACGCCCCGGTCGCGGTACCGCGACCTCCTCGATCACCAGCGGTGCACCGAATTCACGTACCACGGCGGCTTTCATGCTGTTATCCATGACGTACTCCTCATCCATTGAAGACTGACGAACATTCAAGAAAGACGGACACTCAAGACAGACGAACCAGCAGAGTTGCGGCGGAGAGTTGCGCCGGAGAGTGTGGGCTTGCGCCTGCATGCGCCAGCGCCCATGCCAGCGTTTTTTCCAGCGCCCGAGCCTGCGCCCGAGCCAGTGCAAAGCTTGCCTCTCCATTGAAACCAGACGCAGCGCTCCCTGCCCTGCGCCAGATCAAGCAATCGGATCTGGCGCGGGCATCGATGTCATTTTCTCAAGCGAGAATCGCGGGAGGCGTGCAGCACCACCCAAGGCGGTGGCGCTGCCAGCCAGGCCTAGAAGAAGCCGAGCGGATTGATGTCGTAGCTGACCAGCAGGTTCTTGGTCTGCTGGTAGTGCTCCAGTGCCATCTTGTGGGTCTCGCGACCGACACCGGATTTCTTGTAGCCACCGAAGGCGGCATGGGCGGGATACTGGTGGTAGCAGTTGGTCCACACGCGACCGGCCTGGATGCCGCGACCCATGCGGAAGGCGACGTTCATGTCGCGGCTCCAGACACCGGCGCCGAGACCGAATTCGGTGTCATTGGCGATGGCCAGCGCCTCGGCCTCGTCACGGAAGGTGGTGACGGCCACCACCGGCCCGAAGATCTCCTCCTGGAAGACACGCATCGAGTTGTTGCCCTTGAGCAGGGTCGGCTGGATGTAATAGCCGTTGGCCAGCTCGTTCTCCAGCTGCTCGCTGCTGCCGCCAGTGAGCACCTCGGCGCCTTCCTCGCGGGCGACATCCATGTAGGACATGATCTTGTCGAACTGCTCGCGGGAAGCCTGGGCGCCGACCTGTACGTCGGTGTCCAGCGGGTTGCCGCGCTTGATGGTCTTCACGCGCTCCATCACCCGGGCCATGAAGTCGTCGTAGATGCTTTCCTGGATCAGGGCGCGTGACGGGCAGGTGCACACCTCGCCCTGATTGAAGAACGCCAGTACCAGACCCTCGGCGGCCTTGTCGATGAACTCGGGTTCGGCATTCATGATGTCGGCGAAGTAGATGTTGGGCGACTTGCCGCCCAGCTCCACCGTGGAGGGGATGATGCTGTCGGCGGCGCACTTGAGAATGTGCGAGCCCACGGGGGTGGAACCGGTGAAGGCGATCTTGGCGATGCGCTTGCTGGTGGCCAGCGCCTGGCCGGCCTCGGCCCCGTAGCCGTTGACGATGTTGAGCACGCCCGCCGGCAGCAGGTCGCCGACCAGCTCCGCGAGCACCAGAATCGAGGCCGGGGTCTGTTCCGCCGGCTTGAGCACCACGCAGTTGCCGGCCGCCAGCGCCGGGCCGAGCTTCCAGGCCGCCATCAGGATCGGGAAGTTCCACGGGATGATCTGCCCGACCACACCCAGCGGCTCATGGAAGTGATAGGAGACGGTATTGGCATCGATATCCGCCGCGGTGCCTTCCTGGGAGCGCAGGCAACCGGCGAAGTAACGGAAGTGGTCCGCCGCCAGCGGGATATCGGCGTTGAGCGTCTCGCGCACCGCCTTGCCGTTGTCCCAGGTCTCGGCGACGGCCAGCATCTCGAGGTTCTGCTCGATGCGATCCGCGATCTTGAGCAGGATGTTGGAGCGCTCCTGCACCGAGGTCTTGCCCCAGGCAGCGGCTGCCTTGTGGGCGGCATCCAGCGCGAGGTCGATGTCCTCCGCACTCGAACGCGGGATACGGCAGAAGGCCTCGCCCGTCACCGGGCTGACATTGTCGAAGTACTCACCCTTCACCGGCTCGACGAAGCGACCGCCGATATAGTTGCCGTAGATATCCTTGAACGTGACCAGCGCATCGGCGCTGCCCGGGGAGGCGTAGATCATGGCGAACTCCTGTTGGCCGGATTCACGAGTGGCGCTCGTGATCGACGGCCTGTTGTTGTCGTTGCTGC
>NZ_CFDJES010000104.1:8762-10490 GCF_983723665.1 Cobetia sp.
ACCACCAAGCAGCGCGGCGTGCTGGAGCGCATGGTGCTGGGCGAATCCAACAAGATGATCGCCTGGCAGCTGGGCGTGGCGGAGACCACCGTCAAGTCGCATGTCTCCGCCATCCTGCACAAGCTGGGGGTCGCCAGCCGGGTACAGGCGATTCTGCTGGCCAGCCACTCCCTGCCTGCCGTGTCCAGTGCGAGCGCGCCCCCTGCCGCCCCACAACGCGCAACGCCCCGCCGGGGCGCTCACGAGTGAGGCACACAGCGGGGCGTTGCGAGGGCCTGCCACCGGCAGGGCTTTTACCTCTCACAAGGGCATAGGAACTGGGGCATAAAGCATGGAGCCTACATCAGCTCGCCGACCAGCACATAGCCATTGAGCAGGATGATGATCGCCGCGACCAGCACCCCGATGGCCGTCACCCAGTGACGATTGACCAGATCCCCCATCAGGCGGCGGTTGGCGGTGAACATCAACAGCGGCACCAGCGCGAAGGGAATCCCGAAGCTGAGTACCACCTGGCTTGCGACCAGCACCTGCTGCTCCGGCAGCTCCATCAGGATGATGGCGATGGCCGGCGCCATGGTGATCACGCGGCGCAGCCACATCGGAATGCGGAAGTTGACGAAGCCCTGCATCACCACCTGACCGGACAGGGTGCCGACGATGGACGAGGACAGTCCCGCCAGCAGCAGCGTGAAGCCGAAGATGAGACTCGCCGCATCCTGACCCATCAGCGGCGACAGCAGCTTGTAGCTCTCGGTGATGGAGGCCACGCCGGTCTCGCCGTTGCCGTGGAAGACCTTGGCGGCCAGTACCAGCATCGCCATGTTGATCAGCCCTGCCAGCGCCATGCCGATGATGACATCCAGCCGGTAGTAGCCCATCACGCGACGACGCTGACCGCTGTCACGCACCCGGATGCGATTCTGGGACAGTGCCGAGTGCAGGTAGATGACGTGGGGCATCACGGTGGCACCGAGGATACCCGCCGCCAGGAAGATGGCGTGGCTATCCGGGAAGTTCGGCGACAGCAGACCGTAGATGATCGGCTCCACCGGCGGACGGCTGAGAATGATCTCGAGCAGGAAGCCCGCCGAGACCGCCAGAATCATCGCGCCGATGATCATTTCCATCATGCGGAAGCCGAAACGCTGCATCACCAGCACCGCATAGGTGATGGCGCCGGTCAGCAGCGCCCCTTCCAGCATGCTGAGCCCGAACAGCAGATTGAAGGCCAGCGCCGCCCCCAGGAATTCGGCCAGATCGGTGGCGATGGCGACGATCTCCGCCTGCACCCAGAAGGCCCACACCACCGGACGCGGGAAGCGTTCACGGATGACCTCGGCCAGATTCTTGCCGGTCGCCAGCCCCAGCCGCGCGGACAGGGTCTGGATCAGCATCGCCATCAGGTTGGCCCACAGCACCACCCACAGCAGGGTGTAGCCATAGCGGGAGCCGGCCTCGATGTTGGTCGCGAAGTTGCCCGGGTCGATATAGGCGACGGCGGCGATCATCGCCGGGCCGAGGAATGGCAAGGCGCGGCGCAGGCGGCCAGCAAGACGGACAGGGGAAGCTGTGTGCGCACCACCGGCAGCAGAGGCGTCGCCTTCGCTGCCCAGTGACATGCTTGCGGCATGACGTACGGATTTATCGGACATGACATTCAGCATGGGGGGAAACCTGCCAGATCAATGACCCGCGAACAGATAAAGAAATATGCGGGAGGCTATG
>NZ_CFDJES010000105.1:0-4315 GCF_983723665.1 Cobetia sp.
ATATAGGTGATGCGCGTGCGGCCGTGGGGCACCGGCTTGAAGTCGGCATCGACGCTGACCAGCACGATGCGGTCGATGGTCAGGATGCGCTCGCGGGTGATCTTGTTGCGGATCTCGACGCACAGCGAGATCGAGGTGCGACCGAAGGCGCTGGCGGTGATGCCCAGTTCGATGATGTCGCCCTGACGCGCGCTGGAGACGAAGTTGATCTCCGACATGAACTTGGTGACCACGCGCGAGGTGCCCAGCTGGACGATGGCGTAGATGGCCGCTTCTTCATCGATCCAGGCCAGCAGGCGTCCACCGAACAGGGTGCCGTTGGGGTTGAGATCTTCAGGCTTGACCCATTTGCGGGTATGGAAGTTCATGCACTCTCTCCTCGGGATGCCGGCGCACCTCACCGGAAGTGCGAGCCGTGATCCTCAGCTGCGTTTACCCCGAAAGTATATAGACTTTAGTTGTGACTGTCTGTGCATGGCCCGGATAGCGCAGCGCTATCGCGGCGTGGAAGAATCGGTAGTGTCATGACGCGAAACGGCCGACAGGAGTGCCCTGTCGGCCGTTTTCTTGCGGTGCCTGGCGCTTGGTCTGTGGCGACTTATGTCTGGCGCCTGGACTCAGCGCTGGTCGGGCGGGCAGTTGTCGCGGCAGACGCGGAAGATGGCCACTTCCCCGAACAGGTTCGGCCACCAGGTCGCCGCCGGGTGTGGCTCGTGATCGCCATTGCCGACCGCGCGATCGATGATCTTGAGACCCTGGGCGCGACACAGGCGCTCGAAGTCCGCGAAGGTCGACAGGTGGATGTTCGGCGTGTCGTACCAGGCGTGAGGCAGCGACTTGGAGACCGGCATGCGCCCCTTCATGCCCAGGTGCAGGCGGTGACGCCAGTAGGCGAAGTTGGGGAAGGTGATGATGGCCTCACGCGAGACGCGCATCATCTCCTCCAGCGCACGGTCCGGGCGACGCAGTACCTGCAATGCCTGGGACATCACCACGCGATCGAAGGTGTCGTCGGCGAAGTTGGCCAGGCCATCATCGACATTCTGCTCGATGACGTTCACGCCACGTGCGATACAGGCACTGATGTTGTCGGGGTCGATCTCCAGGCCATAGCCGAAGACCTGCTTGGTCTCCTTGAGGGAGGCCAGCAGGGTGCCGTCACCGCAGGCGAGGTCCAGCACGCGCGCGCCTTCGGGAATCCAGTCATGAATCTGGGCGAGGTCGTTACGCATGGCTGGCCTCCTTGGTGCTCGGCTTTTGCGTGGCTTGCGCGCCACAGGCGTGGTCGTAAGCGCGAGTCAGGAAGTTGCCCAGCACCGTCTCGTAGCGTTCGCCCGGCAGCAGGAAGGCATCATGGCCGTGCGGCGAGTCGATGTTGGCGTAGCTGACCGACTTGCCGGCATGGATCATGGCGTTGACCAGCTCGCGAGAGCGTGACGGCGCGAAGCGCCAGTCGGTGGTGAAGCTGACCACCAGTACCGGGCAGCTGATCGGCGCCATGGCCGCGGACAGGTCATCGCCTGCCGTGGCGGCAGGATCGAAGTAGTCGAGCGCCTTGGTCATCAGCAGGTAGGTATTGGCATCGAAGGCGGTGGAGAAGGTATCGCCCTGGTGGCGCAGATAGCTCTCGACCTGGAAGTCGACGTCGTAACCGAAGTTGAGGCGGTCCTGACGCAGATCACGCCCGAACTTGGTGCCCATCGAATGCTCGGAAAGATAGGTGATGTGACCGACCATGCGCGCCAGCTTGAGGCCGCGCTTGGGCACGGCATCGACACGCGAGTACCAGCCGTCATGGAATTCCGGGTCAGAGCGAATCGCCTGACGCGCGACTTCATTGAAGGCGATGTTCTGCGCCGAGAGTTTCGGCGTGCAGGCGATGATGGCGACATGACCGACGCGATCAGGGTGGTCCATCACCCACTGCAGCGCCTGCATGCCACCCAGCGAGCCACCGACCACCGCCGCGAAGCGGGTGATGCCGAGAGACTCGGCGAGGCGCTTCTGGCTCTCGACCCAGTCCGGCACGGTCACCAATGGGAAGTCAGGCCCCCATTGCTCGCCCGTCTCCGGGTTGATCGAGGTCGGGCCGGTACTGCCGTGGCAGCCGCCGATGTTGTTCAGCGCGATGACGAAGAAGCGCGAGGTATCAATGGGCTTGCCGGGGCCGATGTAGTCGTCCCACCAGCCAGGCTTGCGGTCGCTCATGGCGTGATAGCCAGCCGCATGATGATGGCCGGTGAGGGCATGACAGATCAGGATGGCGTTGCTGGCGTCCGCGTTCAGCTCGCCGTAGGTCTCGTAGACCAGCGAGTACTGCTCGAGGCGTCTGCCGCAGGCCAGCTCCAGCGGGGTATCGAAGTGGGCAGTCTGAGGCGTGACGAGACCGACCGAATCCGGGGGCAGGGAATCAGGCATCGTGGTGAAGGTTTCCAGCATCATGTCCAGCAGAGTGTTCGGGGCAAGGCCCGTGTCCGGGGCGCGAAGCCTCGGTGATGCGCCTTGTGGGCGTCTCGTGCACCGTGGTTCTGGCTTCGGCCGAGGGCTCACTCTAGCACAGCGTGCGCACGCGTGATCCAGTGACACGCGATGCAAGAGCGCCCGCCACGGGAGTCCGTGGCGGGCGCTGATCTCGTCGGCCTGTGCGCTGGGCGCATGCGAGCCAACCTTGCTGGCGGAGCGCCGGCTTAACTGAAGGCGCTGCGCAGCATGCCCAGTGACGGCAGGGTCTGGTTGATCAGGCTGCCGACCAGGTTGAGCGCGATGAACACGAAGATCGGAGACAGATCGAGCATGCCGATCGACGGGATCACCTTGCGCACCGGCTTCATGATCGGATCGACCAGCTGGTGGACCAGGATGGCGCCCGGGTGGTTGGCCTGCGGTGCGACCCACGACAGGATGATCATCGCGATCAGGGCGAAGAAGTAGATGTTGATGATGCTGTCGAGAATGGTGCCCAGCGCCGTCAGCGCGATGAAACCGACCGGCAGCATGCCGCCACCGAACAGGGCGCCGATCGCGACCAGTACCAGACTGACGACGATGAAGGCCGCGGCCAGGGTGGCGATGTCGAAGCGACCCAGCGGGCGCAGGATGCCCTGCAGCGGGGCCACCAGCGGGTTGGTCGCCTTGACCACTGACTGGGTGACCGGGTTGTAGAAGTCCGCGCGGGACAGCTGCAGCAGGAAGCGCAGCATCAGGATGTAGACAAACAGTTGCAGCAGGATGGTGACCAGCTGAAGTCCGATATTACCCATAGCACCCATGGGGCTTTCCTTAAGACGGTGAGAAGTGGGCGCGCGATAGTGCACGCGTCATGCCGCTAGCATGCCAACAACAGATGAACAGCGCATGATGGCCTGTTGTGACCCGGGCTGCCAGCGGCCTGCAGGAGTTGTCAGTGGAGCAGAGGCTGTCAGCGATCCAGCTCGCGGGCAAGCTCGGCGGCGCGCACGCTGGAGGCCTTGGCGGCGCGCTCGACGGTCTCGCGCAGGCCATCCTCCTCGAAGCTGTTGATGGCGCGCTCCGTGGTGCCATTCGGCGAGCACACGCGGCGGCGCAGCTCGGCAGGCTCATGCTCGCTGGAGAAGGCCATCTCGGCGGCACCGCGGGCGGTCTGGATCGCCAGGCGGCGCGCGGTCTCGGCGTTCAGCCCCAGCTCGATGCCTGCCGCTTCGAGTGACTCGATGAACAGGAAGAAGTAGGCCGGGCCGGAACCGGAAATGCCGGTGACGGCTTCCAGCAGACCTTCTTCCTCGACCCACTCGACGATACCGACCGCAGTCAGCATCTCATCCATCAAGCCGCGTTGCTCCTCCGTCACCTGGGCGGTGGCATAGAGGCCGCTGGCACCGACACCGACCAGTGACGGCGTGTTGGGCATGCAGCGGATGATGGCGAGGTCGCCGCCCAGCCAGCGCTCGAGGCTGTCGCAGGTGATGCCGGCCGCGACCGAGACGATCAGCGGCTTGCGGTTCTGCACCGCAGGGGTCAGCGCCTGGCAGACGTCATGCATCATCTGCGGCTTGACGCCCAGCACCACCACATCGGCTTGCGAGACGGCGTAGGCGTTGTCCTGGGTCGTGCTCACGCCGTAGCGCTGCTCGAGGGCATCGAGTGTCTCGCGCGAGCGAGCCGTGGCGATGATACGGTCCGCGGGATAGCCGGCATCGACCATGCCGCCGAAGATGGCACTGGCCATGTTGCCGGCGCCGATGAAGGCGATGGTGCGCGGTGTAGCGGTGCTCTGGTGCGTCATGCGGTGCTCCTGATCATTCAGTGGGAGGGCTGGCGGCAAGCTCGAGAGCCTTGC
>NZ_CFDJES010000105.1:4415-10467 GCF_983723665.1 Cobetia sp.
CTCAGTGGACGTGGGAATAGTCACGTGCGCCGAAGATGGCAGTGCCGAGGCGTACCAGTGTCGCACCTTCAGCGACGGCGGCCTCAAGATCCGCGCTCATGCCCATCGAGAGCGTATCGAGCCGAGCCTGCGGGTAGCTGGCGGCGGGGAAGCGCGCCTGCAGTTGTTCCAACAGCTCGCGCAGCTGGCAGAAGGGTGCGTGACGCTCGGCATCACTGGCATCGGCGGCGCAGGGGGCCGGAATCGCCATCAGGCCGCGCAGGCGCAGCCCGGGCAGCGCGATCACCGTCTCGGCCAGTGCCAGCAGTTCCTGCGGTGCCACGCCAGCCTTGGAGGCTTCGCCGGAGATGTTGACCTGCAGGCAGACATCGAGCGCGCCAAGCTCACCGGGGCGCTGCTCACTCAGGCGGCGTGCGATCTTCTCGCGTTCCACGGTATGCACCCAGGCGAAGTGCTCGGCAATGGCGCGCGTCTTGTTGGACTGGATGGGGCCGATGAAATGCCATTCGATATCGGTGAGGTCCGACAGCGCCTGCTGCTTGTCCAGCGCTTCCTGCAGGTAGTTCTCGCCAAAGGCCCGCTGGCCGGATTGCCAGGCTGCGCGCACCAGCGTGGCGGGTTTGGTCTTGCTGACGGCCAGCACTTGCGCCGAATCAGCGTTGCGTTTACTTGTCTGCAATGCCTTTTCCAGCCGCGCGCGGGCCTCTAGGATACACTGGGTAACACAAGCTTCGTCGTCGGGGACTGCGGTCATGCGGCTCGGCTCCAGAATTTGCGGAACAACCTGGCGATGGCTGGCACGGTATCAGGCGTGTCATCAACAGCATGAGCGTGACAGGCCTGGTGACATGGTGCCCATCGCACTATCTACTGAAGAGTCACTTCACACTTTCACCAGAGTACACAAGACTCGTTGGTACAAGAGCTTCGGTCTTCGCGAGGGAACTGCATGGATATTACCGAACTGCTGGCTTTTTCGGCAAAACAGAACGCGTCGGATCTTCACCTGTCCGCTGGTTTGCCACCGATGATTCGTGTCGACGGTGATGTGCGGCGCATCAACGTGCCGTCAATGGATGACAAGCAGGTGCGCGCGCTGATCTACGAGATCATGAACGACAAGCAGCGCCGTGACTTCGAGGAATTCCTCGAGACCGATTTCTCCTTCGAGGTGCCGGGTGTCTCGCGCTTTCGTGTCAACGCCTTCCATCAGGGGCGTGGCGCGGGGGCCGTCTTCCGTACCATCCCCTCGGAAGTGCTGACGATGGAGGATCTGGGGCTCGGTGAAGCCTTCCGCAAGATGTGCATGCTGCCGCGCGGCCTGATTCTTGTCACCGGGCCGACCGGCTCCGGTAAATCCACCACGCTGGCGGCGATGGTCGATTACATCAACGAGAACAAGTACGACCACATCCTCACCATCGAGGACCCGGTGGAATTCGTGCACCAGTCCAAGCGGTGTCTGGTCAACCAGCGTGAAGTGCACCGTGATACCCACGGCTTCGCGCCGGCGCTGCGCTCGGCGCTGCGTGAAGACCCGGATGTCATTCTGGTCGGCGAGCTGCGAGATCTCGAGACCATCCGCCTGGCACTGACCGCGGCCGAGACGGGCCACCTGGTGTTCGGCACCCTGCACACCACCTCCGCGACCAAGACCGTCGACCGTATCATTGACGTCTTCCCCGGCGAGGAGAAGTCGATGGTGCGCTCGATGCTGTCCGAGTCCCTGCAGGGCGTCATCGCCCAGACACTGCTCAAGAAGATCGGCGGTGGCCGGGTGGCGGCTCACGAGATCATGATCGCGACGCCTGCCATTCGTAACCTGATCCGCGAGGACAAGGTGGCGCAGATGTATTCCTCCATCCAGACCGGTGGCGCCCTGGGCATGCAGACACTGGATGCAGCGCTGACGCGTCTGTTGGCGGAAGGGCTGGTGACCAATGAAGATGCTCAGGCGAAAGCCAAGGGCTTGTTGAGCTGAATTCGCCAGGAGGGCCGACAATCACGTTGCAGGTAGGTGGGGCAGGGGCCGGAACACGTCAACTTTTCAGGTTCATGGGACGGCATTTCAGCGCGAGGCCTTGGGCGCGACTCTCAAGGCGCATATCGGGATACAACTCATGACTCCTCATGAATGGCTGCATGAACTTCTGCAGTTGATGGTCAGCAAGGGCAGCTCGGACCTGTTCATCTCCACCGGCACACCGCCGCAGATGAAGGTCAATGGCCGCATGGTGGCGCTGGGTGACAAGAAGCTGAGTGTCGATCAGGTGAGAGAGCTGGTGCTCGCACCGATGAGTGACATGCAGCGCGAGCGCTTCGAGGAAGAACGCGAGGCCAACTTCGCGCATAGCTTGCCGGGAGTCGGGCGCTTCAGGATCAGCGCCTTCTACCAGCGTAGCCAGATGGGCATGGTGATTCGCCGCATCCAGCTGTCGATTCCCAGCCTGGAAGAGTTGCGGCTGCCGGAGATCATCAAGGGGCTTTCCGAGACCAAGCGTGGTCTGGTGATCTTCGTCGGTGGCACCGGCGCCGGCAAGTCGACCTCGCTGGCGGCGATGATCCAGCACCGCAACCAGACCTCGAGCGGGCATATCATCTGCATCGAAGACCCGATCGAGTATATCCACCCTCACCAGCGCTCCATCGTGACGCAGCGTGAAGTGGGGATCGATACCGAGTCCTTCGAGGTGGCGCTGCGCAATACGCTGCGTCAGGCGCCGGACGTGATCATGATCGGCGAGATCCGCTCGCGTGAGACCATGGAGCACGCGCTGACCTTCGCCGAGACTGGTCACCTGTGTCTTGCGACGTTGCATGCCAACAATGCCAACCAGGCGCTGGACCGCATCATCCACTTCTTCCCGGAGGAGCGTCATGAACAGGTGTGGATGGATCTGTCGCTGAACCTCAAGGGCATCGTGGCCCAGCAGCTGTTGCCTCACAAGAGTGGCAACACCACCCAGCGCGTGCCGGCCATTGAGGTGATGCTGCGTTCACCGCTGATCGTCGACCTGATCCGCAAGGGCGCGGTGGTCGAGATCAAGGACGTCATGAAGCGCTCGCAGCAGCAGGGCATGATGACCTTCGATCAATCGCTGTACGCCTTGCATCAGCAGGGCTTGATCACCGAGGAAGTGGCATTGGCGCATGCCGATTCCGCCAATGACCTGCGCCTGATGATCAAGTTCGGTGATTCCAACAGTGCCCAGGAAGCCCAGCTGGATGTCCTGAATGCCGCCAGTCGCTTCTCGCTGCAAGGGGATGACGACTGAGGCGTGTCGGTGATGTTGGCGTAGAGATCAGCCAATCAAGAGCCGCCCTGCTTCTGAGGAAGAGGGCGGCTTTTTCGTATTCGCTGAGGATCAGCGAGCGTAGAGGCCGCCCAGCACTCTCGGGCCGCTCGCGCCGGTCACGCTGGGCAGGTTGCCGGGGCGCTCCAGTACTCTGCGCGCCGCGAGCCAGGCAAAGGCGCTGGCTTCGAGCAGGTCTGCGTTCCAGCCCATGTCAGCGCAGGACACGAGAGGCGTCGCTTGCTCGCCTTGCGCCAGGCGCTGCTCCAGCTGCGTGAGCAGGGCGCCATTGCGTGCCCCACCACCGCAGGGAGTCAGCGCAGCCAGTGACACGCCGGTCTGCTCCAGTGCCTGCACGATGCTCTCGACAGTCAGGCTCAGGAGCGTGGCCTGCACGTCGGCCGGTGACTCGTCGCCGTTCAGGTGCTGTGCCAACCAGTCGAGATGGAAGTCTTCGCGGCCAGTGCTCTTGGGAAGTGGTCGGCGGAAGTAATCGGCCGACAGCAATCTCTCGAGCAAGTCAGGGATCACCTTGCCGCTGGCGGCCCATTGGCCGTCCTGATCCACCGCGGTGCCACGATGGCGGGCATGCCAGGCGTCCAGCAGGCAGTTGGCGGGGCCGGTATCGAAGCCGATGACGTCAGCCGTGGAGTCCTGAGGGGGAAGTAGCGTCAGGTTGGCGATGCCGCCTAGATTGAGCAGTCCATGCCATTGGTCTGGCTGACTGAAAAGAGCAGCGTGGAAGGCGGGCGCCAGCGGGGCCGCCTGACCGCCGGCGGCCAGATCACGGCGCCGGAAGTCAGCGACGACGGGAATGCCGCACAGCTCGGCCAGCAGACTGGGGTTGTCGAGCTGCAGGGTGTAGGGCGTGTGGCATGGCCGGTCGCTGAAACCGTAGGGGCGATGCTCGATGGTCTGGCCATGGCTGCCAATCGCCGCGATATCGTCTGCACTCAGTTGCTGGCGGGTCAGCAAGCGCGTCACTGCGCTGGCGGCCAGTTCGGCCAACGCCTGCTCGGCGGCGGCGAGATCGGCGAAGCATGCCTCATCACAATGCATCAGCTGCCAGAGTCGAGTCCGCAGTGTTTCGGGCAGCGGCAGGTCGAGCCCATCAATGAAGCGAATCCGTTCGTGGTCTGGCGAGGAGGGAGCGATATCGAGCAAGGCGATATCGAGTCCGTCTAGGCTGGTGCCGGTCATCAAGCCAAGGTAGAGCGCCATTGGGGGTCTCCCGATCATTGGGGGCGTGCAACAGGGGGGTGAAGCTTGTGAGCACGCCGCTCTGCGGCAGGGGGTGCATGCCATGCTCGTCATGCTAACATTCTCGGCCAACATGCCCCGTTACGAGGGGAGCAGCAACGGTCAGAGAGGGCAGGATGAGCGACAAGTCAGTAGTGGAAGCGCTGGAGATCATCAAGCGCGGTACCGATGAGGTGCTGGTCGAGGAAGAGCTGATCAAGAAGCTCGAGTCCGGGCGCAAGCTCAAGGTCAAGGCAGGCTTTGATCCGACGGCGCCGGACCTGCACCTCGGTCATACGGTGCTGATCAACAAGCTGCGCCAGCTGCAGGACCTCGGGCACGAGATCATCTTCCTGATCGGTGATTTCACCGGCCGCATCGGCGACCCCACCGGCAAGAGCGTGACGCGCAAGCCGCTGACCGAAGAGGATGTGAAGGCCAATGCCCTGACGTATCAGGAGCAGGTCTTCAAGATCCTCGACAAGGAGAAGACGCGCATCGCCTTCAACTCCGAATGGATCAACAAGCTCTCCGCGGGTGACATGATCGAGCTGGCGGCCTCCAGTACGGTCGCGCGCATGCTCGAGCGTGACGATTTCGACAAGCGCTATACCGGCAATCAGCCGATCTCCATCCATGAGTTCCTCTACCCGCTGATCCAGGGGTATGACTCCGTGGCACTGGAAGCGGACATCGAGCTTGGCGGCACCGACCAGAAGTTCAATCTGCTGATGGGGCGTGAGCTGCAGCGCCAGCGTGGCCAGGAGCCGCAGGTCGTGATTACCATGCCGATCCTCGAGGGCCTGGATGGCGTGCAGAAGATGTCCAAGTCGCTGGGCAACTACATCGGTATCAACGACCGCCCGGGCGAGATGTTCAACAAGATCGTCTCCATGCCGGATTCGCTGATGTGGCGTTACTTCGAGCTGCTGTCGCTGCGTCCTCTCGATGAAGTGAAGGCGCTGATGGCCAGCATCGATGACGGTGCCAACCCGCGTGATATCAAGATGGAGCTGGCGCGCGAGCTGGTGGCACGCTTCCACGATGAAGAAGCGGCGGCGACGGCGCACCTCTCCAGCGGCAATCAGCTGGCCGACGGCGAGTTGCCGGCGGACATGCCGGATGTCACCGTCAGCCTGGAAGGCGCCGAGGTGGCGCCGATCGCGGCAGTCATCAATCGTGCGGGCCTGGCCAACAACAGTGCCCAGGCCAAGGACATGCTCAAGAATGGTCGCGTGAAAGTGGATGGCGAAGTGGTCGAGCCTTCCTATATGGCACCTTTCGATACTGCCATCGTCATCCAGGCCGGCAAGAAGCGTTACGCACGAGTGACCGTGACGCGCTGAGGTACTGACAGGTATTGAGAAGACGCTGGCGTATGTCGCCTCCAGTTCGGCCCCACCAGACATGGTGGGGCCGAACGTGTTTTGAGTGCCTGACATCATTGCGGCGAGATTCTCTCAAGAAAGCCCTTGCCCTCACGGCGGTTCGTGCGTAAAGTACGCATCCGCTGCCGGGGA
>NZ_CFDJES010000106.1:0-1789 GCF_983723665.1 Cobetia sp.
ATCAACCGGTCGCGAGCCAGATTCCCACGCCGATCATCAGCGTGCCGGCCACGCGGTTCATCAGGCGCACACGCGAGCCACGCCCCAGCCAGCGCGCCAGGCTGCTGCCACCGCCGGCATAGAGCAGCAGGCAGGTGAATTCCAGCGTCAGGATGATGCCGACCAGCGCGATCAGCTGCGGCGCCAGCGGCAGGCTGGCATCCAGAAATGGCGGCAACAGCGCGATGAAGAACGCCCAGCCCTTGGGATTGGCGATTGCGGTGACGAAGCCCTGTGCCGCCAGAGCACGCCGCGAGGCGCGCGGTGCCGCCGCATCCTCCCCTGCCACCCCCAGGGCCAGGCGGCCACGTGAGCGCCACATCTGGATCCCCAGCCAGGCCAGATAGGCGCCCCCCGCCAGCTTGAAGGCCGAGAACACCATCGGATAGCGCAGCATGATGGTCGCGACGCCGATCACCGCCGACACCGCCACCAGCCCGACGCCCAGCAGTTCGCCCACCATCATCCACAGCGTGCGCTTGACGCCCTGGGTCATGCCCAGAGTCATCGCCAGCGTCATGCACATGCCCGGCGTCAGCGAGACCAGAAAGAATGTCGGCACGAACACCGACAACAATGACCAATTCAGCATTCCCTGCTCTCCTTGCACAGTCTGATGCAGTGCCAGAGGGATGCCTCTGACAAGCTCTCACCCGAACGGATCGACTGACCGCCCTTCAATCGCCGCTGACATGCCCCTCGCCCCAGCGCGGCATCAGCGCATGCGAGATTCCCAGCTGGTTGAGAATGCGCGCGACGATGAAATCGATCATGTCATCGAGGGTCTGCGGGCGATGATAGAAGCCGGGCGCGGCGGGCAGGATGACGGCACCCATGCGCGTCAGACTCAGCATGTGTTCGAGATGGATGGCCGAGAACGGCGTCTCGCGCGGCACCAGAATCAGCGTGCGGCGCTCCTTGAGAGCCACATCGGCGGCGCGCTCGATCAGGTTGTTGCTGGCCCCGGTCGCGATCGCGGACAGTGAGCCGGTGGAACACGGGCACACCACCATGGCGCTCGGCGCGCCGGAGCCGGAAGCCACCGGGGCCATCCAGTCCTCGCGCCCGAAGCAGCGAATCTGGCCGGGTCTGGCGGCGTAGCGCTGCGTGAGCACCTCGGTGAGACGCGCCGGGCGCGCCGGCAGCTCCTCGTCGGTCTCGGTGGCGATCACCATGTGCGCCGCCTTGGAGACCATCACCATCACTTCATGACCGGCCGCGACCAGACACTCGATCAGGCGCAGGCCGTACTGGGCACCGGAGGCCCCGGTCAGCGCGACGGTGACCGCCGACTTGAACTCGCCCTCTGGGGCTGTCGCTTGCGTCTTCATGCTTCACCTTCACGTGCTGCCAGCGCCGCCAGAAGGCGCTCGTGGATACCGCCGAAGCCGCCATTGGACATCACCACCACCCAGTCGCCGGCGCGGGATTGATTGGCGATCTTCGCGATCAGGGTGTCGAGGTCCTGCTCGACCTCCGCCTCCACGCCGAGCGCGCGGCACTCGCTGACCGTCTCCTCCAATGACCAGCCGAGGCTGGGGCCCGCGAACCAGCTGACGCGGTCGGCCGCGGTCACTGAAGCCGGCAGACGCGCCTTCATGGTGCCGAGCTTCATGGTATTGGAGCGCGGTTCGATCACCGCCCACAGGCGGCCGCCCTGACCTTCGGCCGCCACGCCCGGCGCCAGGCCCTCGAGCGTGGTGGCGATGGCGGTCGGGTGGTGCGCGAAGTCATCGATGACCTTGACGCC
>NZ_CFDJES010000106.1:1889-3356 GCF_983723665.1 Cobetia sp.
CTCTCATCGCCGAAGCGCGTCACCGGCGTCCAGCAGCCTTGATCCAGCACGCGCTCCAGCGCCTCGGCACCGGCGACGGCGTCCGCCGCGACCACCAGCTTGCCGCCAGCCGGCACGGTACGCACCAGGTGGTGGAACTGACGCTCGATGGCGGCGAGATCCGGGAAGATGTCGGCGTGATCGAACTCGAGGTTATTGAGCACGGCGATGCGCGGCCGGTAATGCACGAACTTGGAACGCTTGTCGAAGAAGGCCGTGTCGTATTCATCGGCCTCGACCACGAAGGGCGCCCTGGGGTCGCCGATACGCGCGGAATCGCCCAGCTGCGGCGGCACGCCACCGATCAGATAGCCCGGCGCGAGGCCCGCGCATTCGAGAATCCAGGCGGTCATGGTCGCGGTGGTGGTCTTGCCGTGGGTGCCGGCGATGGCGATCACCGGACGGCCGGTCAGCACCTCGTCACACAGCCATTGCGGGCCGGAGGTATAGGCCAGCCCACGCTCGAGCAGCGCCTCGACTTCGGGGTTGCCGCGCGAGACGGCATTGCCGACCACCGTGAGATCAGGCGCGGGGACGAGATTGTCGGCCGCATAGCCTTCCATCAGGGTGATACCGGCCTCGGCCAGCTGTGTGCTCATGGGCGGATAGACGTTGGCATCGCTCCCCGTGACGCGATGACCACGCGCGCGCGCCAGAAGCGCCAGAGAGCCCATGAAGGTACCGCAAATACCGATGACGTGAAGGTGCATCTGTTTCTCCAATCCGGAAGCCCGAGCAGCCTAGCATGCCCGCCAGGCGGCGAGTAGCGCGCGGCCTGTCAGGGATGGACGACACCCCCAGTGGCATTCGGGCGTCGTGCAGGGGTCATGTCTTTCGGATATGATGCGGCGGGTAAGCGCCAGCCCGTTCAAGACCATGACAAGGAAGCAGAGACGAGAAGCCCATGCCCCAGCACAATGCCTTCTACGCCCAGTCCGGTGGCGTTACCGCCGTCATCAACGCCAGTGCCTGTGGCGTCATCGAAGCCGCTCGTGAAAACGGCGACCAGATCGGCAAGCTGTATGCCGGTCACAACGGCATCATCGGTGCCCTGACCGAAGACCTGATCGACGTCAGCCAGGAAAGCGACGAGAACATCGCCGCGCTGCGCCACACGCCGGGCGGTGCCTTCGGCTCCTGCCGCTACAAGCTCAAGAGCATCGAGGACCACCGTACCCAGTACGAGCGTCTGATCGAGGTGTTCAAGGCCCACGACATCCGTTACTTCTTCTACAACGGTGGCGGCGACAGCGCCGATACCTGCCTGAAGGTCTCTCAGCTGGCCGAGACCATGGGCTATCCGATCCAGGCCATCCACGTGCCGAAGACCGTGGACAACGACCTGCCGATCACCGACAACTCGCCGGGCTTCGGCAGCGTGGCCAAGTACATCGCCACCTCCACCCGTGAAGCCGGTCTCGACATCGC
>NZ_CFDJES010000106.1:3456-8530 GCF_983723665.1 Cobetia sp.
TTGACAGTGAAGCGAGTGTAAAAAAGCCCCGCACAGGCAACTGTGCGGGGCTTTTTGATGGCTGTCAGTTGTCATGCGGGGGGACGGGGAAACACCTCCTCCAGCCGGTACACCGCATGCGCCTGCTGCTGACGCTGGCTGACCTCGACCATACGCGCCGCCACCTGAGCGCCACGGATCGGTCGATAGCGCTGCAGGCCCGGCAAGCGGGTGAGCGCTGGCAACAGATAGCGCGCCAGCGACTCGCCCAGGCGGAACTCGCTGCGCTCCCCCACCAGCAATGACGGCTGGAAGACACTGATACGCGCAAAAGGCAGCGCCTTGATGGCCACTTCCAGCTCGCCCTTCGTCCTGAGATAGCCATTGCGGCTCGCGTGATTGGCGCCGCTGGAGGAAACCAGCAGGTAGTGCGTCACTCCCTGGGCGGCCGCCAGCCGGGCGGCACTCAGTTGATGATCGATGTCGACACGCCGCTGGGCCTCGAGCGACCCCGCCTGCTTGAGCGTGGTGCCCAGGCACGAGAACAGCAGGTCCGCCTGGAAACAATCGGCCCAGTCTTCCAGGCGCGCGAAGTCGACCACATGGTTCTCGACCTTGTCAGAGTCGCAAGGCACCGGCCGGCGAGTCAGCGTGATGACTCGGGCGATGGCCTCGCAGGTGATGAGCTCAGCCACCACCTCGCGCCCGACCACGCCGGTCGCCCCGATCACGATCGCTGTCTGCCCCATACACCTCTTCCTTCCACCATGGCCTTGAGCCCCATCAGGCTCTGCGTTCACTTCAGCAGCCAGGACAGCACCAGCAGCAACAGCAGGATGCCGGCGACGCCCTGCCAGAAATTGGCCGGTTCACGTATCGCCTCCGAGGGCGTCAGCGCCTTGCCGGGGTCCTGCTGCGGCAGGCGCAGCGCGTAGAGCAGCTCAGACAGGCGGCGATAGCGCAGGGTGCGTTGCGGGTCCAGGGCGCGCCTGAGGGCATCGTCCAGGATCTGTGGCACCTGGGGATTGCGCATCCGGGCTGGCTGATACTCCAGCAGTTCGAGGTCGGTGTGGGTGCGAAGCTGCTCCATCGACTGGGCGTAGGGCTGCATGCCGGTCAGCAGCCAGTAGATCACCGAGGCCAGGCCGTACTGATCGCTGCGTCGACTGACATCGGCGCCAAGGGCATATTCCGGCGCGCTGTGTTCGGTGAGGCCGACCTGACGCGCCAGCGGACCGGCGCTCTCATGGCCATCCCCTTCACGCAGATGGCAGGCGCCGAAATCGACCAGCACCACCTTGCCATGACGGTCGATCATCACGTTGTCGGGGTGAATCAGCTGGTGCAGCACCTCACGACGATTGAGTGCATGCACGGCCTTGCCAAGCTGACGCGCGATGTCGAGACGCTGCTCGAGATTGGCCTGCGGGTGCATGCGCGCCCATTCGGTCAGCGTCTGCGCCTCCAGATGTTCGAGCAGGTAGTAGAGGTGATCACGCGGGCGTGACGGCTCCACCACCTTGACCACGAAGGGCGAGCTGACGCGGTCCACCACCCACTGCTGGAGCAGGAAGTGCTCGAGATAGGCATTCTTGAGCGACAGCTCCGGGCTGGGCGCCTTCATCACCATCACGCGCCGGCTCTTGAGGTCACGCACCTTGTAGACGCGTACCCGCGCACTGCGCGACATGACTTCCATCACTTCCAGGCCATCGATGCGGTCGCCCGGCTCCAGCTCACGCGGTACCGGCAGGTCGCCATAGACGCGCCCCGGCGTATCGTCAGAGGCAGTCGCCAGGCGATCGATGCGCACCAGCTGGAAGCAGAACTGGTCGGCCGTGTAGCCGCGCTCATCGGCGCGGTCCGCCGCGGCATGGGCCAGGCGCTCACTGGCGGCATCGAGATCCGAGACGTCATCGCGAATCAGTGACACGAAATCGGAAGGCAGCAGGGTGCCGCGCACCGCCTGGGTGGTGAACAGGAAGATATCGCCCTGCTTGAGCGGCAGCTCGATGTAGTCGATGTCGAGGCTGACATCCATGCCCAGTGCCCGCGACGGATAACGATAGCCGCCGAGATCGGTGACATGGTCACGCGAGATCTGCTCGAACTCGCCGCCACGCAGCCGGAAGACCACCGTGTCACCGGCATGGAACAGATGCGCCGACTGGCCCCGGAAGACGACGGCGGAAATCGAGGTCACGTAACTGCCGCCCCGCACGAAGCGGCTCTGGCTGTAACACCAGCTGTTCAGCGCCCGCAGCACGCGGGTCGCGGAATACTTGACGCTCCAGTTGTCGGGCGTGGCGAAGTAATCGGCCAGAAAGCCACGCACGGCAAGGTCGCCGGCCTGCTTGGCAATCGCGTTCTTGCTGGTGGTGTCGGCGATCAGCGCACAGCCGCCCTTGGCCGCCAGCGGGCCGCGCTCCAGCGGTATCTCCAGCGACATCGAGCTGCGATGACGCTTGCGGTCGGGAGCCACGAAGGCCTGACCGTAACTGAGTGAAAGCTCTGCATCCGCCAAGGCGGTCTCCTTGCGTCTCGATCCTGCCGTTACGTTTCATGCATGCGGTGGTGACGCTGCGCCAGCCCGACGCTGAACGCGCAATCGCCGTTGCGCCGCGCTGGACGGCCCCAAGTGTTACCCGAGTCAGCCTGCAGTGCCACCACTCGTTGGTGCAACGCAAGGCGATCGAGCGTGGCATAATGGCAAAACGGTCTGCCAGTTCGTATAATTCAGCGGAATTTTGACCCGCAGGCCTTCAACCCGCAAACCCAAGGACTCGACAATGAGTTTCGACAAGATCCCCGCTGGCAAGGAATTGCCGAACGACGTCTACGTAGCGATCGAGATTCCGGCCAATCACGCGCCGATCAAGTACGAGATCGACAAGGACATCGATGCGCTCATGGTGGATCGTTTCATGGCCACCCCGATGTTCTACCCGGCCAACTACGGCTACATCCCGAACACCCTGGCCGACGATGGCGATGCCCTCGACGCGCTGGTCGTGACCCCGTATCCGGTCGCACCGGGCAGCGTCATCCGTGCGCGTCCGGTCGGCGTGCTCAACATGAGCGACGAAGCCGGTGAAGACGCCAAGCTGGTCTGCGTCCCGCACCAGAAGCTGACCTCCCTGTACGACGACGTCCAGGAAGTCACTGATCTGCCGGAACTGCTGCGTCAGCAGATCGCGCACTTCTTCGAGAACTACAAGGATCTCGAGAAAGGCAAGTGGGTCAAGATCGATTCCTGGGACGGTGCTGATGCCGCCCGTGCCGCGATCGAGAAGGCAGCCGCTGCCTACCAGAAGGACTGAGTCCTTCTGAAGTGATGCGCGATTCAGGCATCACGATGCAAAAAAGCCCCCGTCATTGACGGGGGCTTTTTCGTTTCCGGCTCACGCCCGACACCGGTGAGGATAGCCCTCAGGCGGCATCGGGCGTCACGGGATCAGCCCTTCTCGAGCAGGCTGCGCAGGTCACTGATCGCGGAGTTGGCACGCGCGACATAGTTGGCCATCACCAGCGAATGGTTGGCGAAGAAGCCGAAGCCGGAGCCATTGAGGATGATCGGGCTGCCGATATCGGTCTGGGTCGCTTCCAGCTCACGGATGATCTGGTCGATGGAGGTCAGCGCGTTCTTGTCTTCCAGCACGCCCTGGAAGTCATGACGCACTGCCTTGAGCAGATGGATCAGCGCCCAGGAGGTGCCGCGTGCCTGATAGAAGACATCGTCGATCTCGAGCCACGGCGTCTTGATCTCTTCTTCCGTCTGGGTGCTCTTGGCCGAGGTGGCGCTCTTGTCGCCGGCCAGGCTCAGGTTGAGCTGCGACTTGCCGACACTCGCCGACAGACGCTGGGACAGGGAACCGAGGCGATTCTCGACATCCGACAGCCAGGCCACCAGGTTGTCGGCACGCGCGTAGAACTGGCCGTTGTTCTGGGTGTCATCGCTCAGACGCTTGAGGTAGTCGCCCAGCTCACGGTTGGCGTCGGCATATTCGTGCTCGGCTTCCGGCAGCATCCAGGCATTGGCATCGATGAACAGCAGGGATTCGGCCTTGCCCAGTGCCTTGTCATCGCTGGACTGGGACTGCGAGCGGCTGAATTCCTTGCGCAGCTCACGCGTCATGTCACGCACCTGTACCAGCACGCCATATTCCCAGTTGGGCATGTTGTCGAGCATCAGCCCTGGCGGCGCCACATCATTCTTGAGATAGCCGCCCGGCTTGTGCAGCAGGGTGTCATTGAGTTTCATCAGGGTGGCGACGGTCGCGGTGCCTGTCGGCAGGGTCTCGAAAGCCGGTGCCGGCTCTTCGCCCTCGACCTTGGCCACCGGTGCGGCCAGCCCGTGCACGCGAGCCAGTTCGGTGCGCGTGGCCTGATCGATGTTGAACTCGTCCGGTTCACTGCTCCAGTAGATACCAAGGCCAACGCAGACCAGCAGGTAAATGACGAACAGCCCGATCAGTGGTTTCCAGATCCAGCCATACTGAGGCGTTTCCAGCACATCGCGATTGGCGCCGCGCTTGCTGCCTTTACCGAATAGGGCCATGCGTTCTTCCTTGTATGAAGCCTTGTAGAAAAAGCCGTGTGAGAGACGAGTCAGACCTGCCTGAACGGATGTGAGCCGCGCCGATGCATCCAGCGCCGGTACTCATGACGTACGTCCTATCCTATCATGCGCCCCTGCACGTGCCAGTCGCACTCGGTGAAGTGCCGGTTCTGTGGCAAGGTGCGATGCGCTCCGGATTGCGGGCCGGGCCACGGGCCTGGTCGTGGACCGAGTTGCGGAGTGAGTCGCGGGCTGAGTCGCGGTACGAGCCGAGGGCCAGACTGCCACCCGCGCAGGCGGCTTCACCACTCGAGCCCGATACGTCCTCACACGCCCTCACACGAGCGGATGTCTGCTACATGGTGGCACATTCATCCGCGTGCAAGTCGTGCGCGGCGATGATGGGCCTGCTCTCGATCCAGCGCTTGCCCCCGAGCAGGATGAAGGCGGCGCGAGACTGCGGTGCCTTGAGGCCTGCAGGATGTTCTTTCGGCACTGTATAAGGATGCTTTCGTGCTTCGTTCGTTCTTGAAAGTC
>NZ_CFDJES010000106.1:8630-10356 GCF_983723665.1 Cobetia sp.
GCGGCAATCAGGGCGATTTCCTGCCGGTCAGTGAAGCCTTCAAGCCGCGCAGCTGGCGCGAGGGCGACACCCTGTATGTCGGCTTCACCAGCGCCGAAGGCTATTACCTCTATCGTCATCAGTTCAGCTTCGCGACCACCAGCGACCAGGTCGCTCTGGGCGACGCCGACCTGCCGCCGGGAGAGCTGAAGAACGATCCCTATATGGGCGAGGTGCATGTCTTCCATGATGCGCTGGTCATTCGCATCCCGCTTATGAGCGCCTCCACTGGCAAGGCAGTGCATGAAGACACACCGGCCAGCGGCCCGATCCCGCTCTCCATCACCTTCCAGGGCTGCGCCGATGCCGGGCTCTGCTATCCGCCGGAGACCGTCACTCTGCAGGCCGGTGAGCAGAGTGCCCCTGCCCCCTTCGCGCAGCTGATGCCGACCGCCGGCCAGGCGAGCGGTACGACGGCGTCGACGGACAGTCGCACCACAACAGCCCCGATCAGCGGCACCGATTCCGGCTTCAGCGCACTGTTCGCGGATGCCAGCCTGCTGACGGCTCTGGGGCTGTTCTTCCTCGCCGGCCTCGGGCTGACCTTCACGCCCTGCGTGCTGCCGATGATTCCGATCCTGAGTTCGATCATCGTCGGCCAGCGCCCCAGCCGCCCGCGCGCCCTGCTGCTCTCCACGAGCTACGCCCTGGGCATGGCCCTGACCTACGCCGCGGCCGGCACCTTGATGGGCCTGTTCGGCGCGGGGCTCAACCTGCAGGCGCATCTGCAGGCGCCGGCCGTGTTGATCCCCTTCGCTGCGTTGTTCGTGCTGTTCGCGCTGGCCATGTTCGGCGCCTTCAATCTACGACTGCCCAGCGGCATGCACTCACGGCTCGACGCGCTGCAAGGGCGCCTGATGAACGCCGGCCCCGGCGGACTGGCGCTGGCGGGCGCGTTATCGGTACTCGTGGTATCGCCCTGCGTCTCGGCACCTCTGGCCGGTGCGCTGGTCTATCTCTCCGCCAGTGGCGATGCCATGACCGGCGGACTGGCACTCTTCGCGCTGGGGCTGGGCATGGGCGTGCCGTTGATTCTGGTCGGCACCTTCGGCGCCAGCCTGCTGCCCAGGGCCGGCGGCTGGATGGAGGGCATCAAGCAGGCCTTCGGCATCCTGCTGCTGGGGGTGGCGCTGTGGCTGGTAGAGCGCTTGCTGCCGGCCTCACTGGCAGTGCTGGGCTGGGCCATTCTGGCCATCGGCACCGGCGTGGCGCTGGGGGCGCTCAGCACACAGACCCGAGGCTGGGCGCGTGCCCGTCAGGCACTGGGACTGGTCGCGCTGGGCTGGGGCATGATCAGCCTGCTGGGCGTGGCAGGCGGCGCAAGCGACCCGCTGCGCCCGCTGGCCCCCTTCTCTGGCGGCACATCATCCGGGCAGGCTACCGAGACGTCACTGGACTTCACCACCGTCAGCGACATGAGCGAGCTCGAGCGAGAACTGGCACTGGCCGCCAGCCGCGGCCAGCCGGTGTTCGTCGACTACTACGCCGACTGGTGCATCTCCTGCAAGGTGATGGAGCGCGAGGTCTTCCCCAAAGTCGCCAGCCAGTTGCGCCAGTTCCACCTGATTCGCGCCGACGTCACCAGTACCGGGGCCGCGACCCAGGCGCTGCTCAAGCAATTCGGCCTGTTTGGCCCCCCCAGCCTGCTGTTCTTCGCCGATGAACGCGAGCTCAAGGCGGCGCGCAT
>NZ_CFDJES010000107.1:0-1111 GCF_983723665.1 Cobetia sp.
CCATCATCACACCACTTACGAGACCGATGGCGACTGCGAGCTTATTATAGGTAGTCATTGTCATGTTCCTCATGAATGTTGACTTATTGTGCTGCGCTTGATGCTGCCGGTACTTCTGATGCGGGTGTTGCTTGCAACGGTGTTGCGACTGCTTCATTTCCACTTGCTTCATTGCTGCTGGTATTGGCTGCGGCCACTTGCTGCGTGTTGCTATTGTCATCTGCAACATGCTGTCCCGGGTGCAATGCACATTCCTGTCCCGCAGGTACAGGAAGTCCCAGGCCTTCAGTCAGAAGCTGATACGCGCCCATCTCCACGACTGATCTCACCCCCAGCTGCAGTGGTTCATTGCGCACTGCGCCGGAGTCAAACTCGACCAACTGATTGCCGAAGAAGCGGTAGATACCGGCTTCGACTTCGTAACCCACCACCTGCTTCTGCAGGCTGGTGACATAGACGGTGCGGAAGGTGCGGATATCGACCATGCGCAGGTCCAGGCCGACGTTGATGACTGCAGTGCGCAGTCCGGCCCCGATTCCGCTGACGAACAGTCGAGCTCCACCACTTGAAATGTTGTAATTGAGCTCTGTCAGTGCACCAAGAACCACGAAATGCGAAGGGAGAACTGCCAGTTTGCGCGGCGAGTAGGCCATAGCCTTATTCTCGAAAAGCTGCTGCTCTGCCAGCGGGACTCGCACATCGAGACGCTCGGTAAGATGCACCTTGCGAGTCTTGTAGAGGGCACTTATCAGCATCTCGGATACGCCCTGGGTTACGGCAGCGCTCTCTGTCACGGTGGAATAACTGCGTTGACCGGTCTTGTCCGTCACCTGACCCACTGCAATCACAGGCAGGTTGGTGGCACCCTGAATTCGACTGAGTGATACGAGGCATTCGCTATATGGCGTATTGTTGGAGGTGACTGGTGGCCCTACGACCGGTTCGACATTGTCGAATTTCGGTTCGACAGCGGCGCAGCCCCCCAGCACTGTGGCCATGCAAGCGGCCATGCATATCCGTGGCTTAAACATGCTGGAAGTTCCCCTGGTGTGACGCATGATCCTGCGCCGTTATTTTTCTCTGATATGTCTCTATCAGTTGTTCTGCCGTG
>NZ_CFDJES010000107.1:1211-2381 GCF_983723665.1 Cobetia sp.
TCTCTATGCTTATTTCATGAATCTCGGGGTTGAAGTCTGTTGTATGGCCCATAGGTGGGACAGTGCGGGCAAGCCGCATGCTAGAACGCCAGATTCCACTTTCCTCAATGCAAGACATTGATGCCTTAAGGAGAGCATGATGACAGCTTCACGCCATATGACCTCGTACAACGCCACTTCTGCTCTTTCATCCAAGCAACGCCAACATGAGCAGACCGATGGTGGCAACGTCAGCGCCGCTGCAGAAGCCTCCAACCAGCAGCTGGACGCCCGTCAGACCAATGCCGACCGTGATCAGGCGCCGGAAGCCTATCTCGACAAGTCGGGCAGCGACCGAGGCTCCGATCACTCGAGAGACGCCTATCCGACGCGCCTGAGCCAGCCGCCGGAGCATCTGTGGCAGAAGCGCCGCGAACCCGTCGTGCACTCGCGTGCCGATGAGGGGCCGCTGGGCGCCGAGCAGCTCAAGCGTTTCAAGAGTGACGGCTTCCTGTTCGAGCCGGAATTCCTGGCGCCGGAAGAAGTCGAGGCGCTGAAGACCGAGCTGGCAGCGCTGCTCGACAACGAAGAGTGGCAGGGGCGTGATTTCACCATCACCGAGCCCAAGAGCCGCGAGATTCGTTCCATCTTCGCCGTGCACTTCCTGTCCGAGCGCTTCCGCCAGCTGGCAGAAGACCCGCGCCTGGTCGATCGCGCGCGCCAGATCCTGGGGGGCGATGTCTATCTCCACCAGTCGCGCATCAACTACAAGCCGGGCTTCGAGGGCAAGGGCTTCAACTGGCACTCGGACTTCGAGACCTGGCACGCCGAGGATGGCATGCCGGAGATGCGCGCGGTCAGCGCCTCGATCATCCTGACCGACAATCACCACTTCAATGGTCCGCTGATGCTGATCCCCGGCTCGCATGAAGTCTTCGTGCACTGCCTGGGCGAGACGCCGGATGACAACCACAAGTCATCCCTGCAGACCCAGAAGGTCGGTGTGCCCTCGCGTGAAGCACTGAGCGAGCTGATCGCCGAACGTGGTATCGAAGCACCGACCGGTGCCGCCGGTGGTCTGTTGATGTTCGACTGCAATACGCTGCATGGCTCCAACGCCAACATGTCGCCGGACCCGCGCAGCAACGCCTTCTTCGTCTACAACCGCGTCGACAACGCGATGCAGGCACC
>NZ_CFDJES010000107.1:2481-10343 GCF_983723665.1 Cobetia sp.
GAAGTGGACTGAACTGCACAACGCCGGGTTGCGCTCAGGCGGCGAAATCTCGGACGTTGGTGTGGTAGTGGCAGGCTGTCGGGGCGACGTATCATTGCGATATCTCTCATTGATCGTCTTTCATTGATCCTCCATCACGCCCCGACAGGAGTTCTGCATGCCGCTTGCTCAGCGTTTCACCCCGCGTTTCAGCGATGGTCGCGTCTTCGCTCATGACCTCGGCAAGGTGGTCTGTGTCGGCCGCAATTACGCAGCCCACGCCGCGGAGCTCGGCAATGAAGTGCCCAGCGAGCCGTTGCTGTTCATCAAGCCCGCCACCAGCGTGACGCCGATGGACAAGCCATTGGCGATCTCGCGGCGTCGCGGCCAGTACCACTATGAGGCCGAGCTGGCGCTGCTGATCGGCAAGCCGCTGTGTGAAGCCAGCGAAGCAGAGGCGCTGGAAGCACTGGCCGGCATGGGGCTGGCACTGGACCTGACCCTGCGTGAGCGCCAGAGCAAGCTCAAGGCCAAGGGCCAGCCGTGGGAGCTGGCCAAGGCCTTCGATGGCAGCTGTCCGCTGTCTTCCTTCGTGGCGCTGGAAGGGCCGCGTTGGCGCGATGCCGATGGCGAGCTGCACAGCGTGGATTTCCAGGCGCTGCACTATCGCTTTGCCATCGATGGCGAGCAGCGCCAGCAAGCGGATACCAGCCTGATGCTGTTCCCCGTCGCGCGCCTGCTCAGTGAGATCAGCCACAGCTTCACCCTGCTGCCCGGCGATGTGGTGCTGACCGGCACACCGGAAGGCGTCGGCGAGCTGAATCCGGATCAGGCGCTGGCACTGGCGCTGGATGCCCCGGATGGCAGCGGCGAGCTGTTGCGTGTCGAGACACGCACGCGCGGCGTGGCATGACGTCTGGGGCTGAGGCAGCCCAGAGTATGTAGACAGCAGCCCTGAGCGAGTTGAAAACAGCTCTGAGCGGGTTAAAAAAGAAAAGCCCCTGCCGGGTCACCGGCAGGGGCTTTTGCTGTCTGGGCTTTAGCTTTTGCTATCCGGGCCAATCCTTCCGAACCTGATCCTTCCAAACTCGGTTCATTGAGCCAGGGCCCGAGCCTCGCACAAGTCTCAGCTCTCCAGGTAGGTATAGCCGTCGAGACCGGCCTTCAGGTCTTCGAGCAGGTCTGCCTGTTCCAGCGCATTCAGGTTGGATGACTTGAGCTGACGCGCGAGGCGTGCGGCCAGCTGCTCCGGGTCGAAGTTCACGTAACGCAGCACCTGCGCCACGCTATCACCCTGAATCGCATGAGAAAGCTGCCACTGGCCATCGTCGTCGAGGCTGGCATCCACGGAATCGGTATCGCCGAACAGGTTGTGCAGGTCGCCGAGGATTTCCTGATAGGCGCCGACCATGAAGAAGCCGAGCAGCTTCTCTTCATCGGCATGCCATTCCGGCAGCGGCAGGGTGGCGTCCAGGCCCTGGTCATCCACATAGGTGTCGATGCGGCCATCGCTGTCGCAGGTGATGTCCTGAATCACGCCACGTCGTGTCGGCGCGCGATCGAGACCGGTCAGCGGCAAAATCGGGAAGATCTGCTCGATGCCCCAGATGTCCGGCAGCGACTGGAACAGCGAGAAGTTGACGAACAGCTTGTCGGCCAGCTTCTCGTTGAGCTCATCGAGCACCGCGCGGTGCGAACGCTGACGCGCATCGAGACGCCCGGCCAGGCTGCGACACACGTTGGTGTAGATGGCTTCGGCCTCGGCGCGGATGGCGATGCTCGCCAGCCCCATCACGAAGCGCTCCTGCACCTGATGCTGGGCATGCACCACGGCGTGGTAGATCTCCACCAGCTCACGCGGCTCGAGCTGACCTTCCAGCCGTGCGGCCTGCGCCCACAGCGCGGCGATCTGGGCATCGTCCTCGCGGCGTGCGGGCAGCGGCAGGTTCACGCGCTCCTCGCCGATCACGTCCGTGACCAGTACCGCATGATGGGCGGTCAGGGCGCGGCCGGATTCGGAGATGATGTGCGGATGCGGCAGGTCATGGGCATCACAGACGGCGTGGAAGGCGCCGACCACATAGTCGGCATATTCGCGCATCGAGTAGTTGAGCGAGCAGGCGCTTTCCGAGCGAGTGCCTTCGTAGTCCACGCCCAGGCCGCCACCGACATCGACGATTTCCACGCCGGCGCCAGCTTCGTGCAGGCCCTGATAGAAGCGCGCGCACTCGGCCAGACCGCGCTGGATATCGCTGATGTCCGCGATCTGGGAGCCAAGATGGAAGTGGACCAGCTTGAGGCAGTCGAGCGCATCCACCTCGCGCAGGCGCTCGACCAGCGCGACGATCTGGCTGGCGGTCAGGCCGAACTTGGACTTCTCGCCGCCGGTGTTCTGCCAGTTGCCCTTGCCGATGGTGGCCAGGCGCGCGCGCAGCCCGATGCGCGGACGCACGCCGAGGCGCCTGGCCTCTTCCAGCACCAGTTCCAGCTCGCTGGCCTTCTCGATCACCAGATGCACGCGGTGGCCGAGTTTCTCGCCCATCAGCGCCAGACGCACGTATTCGCGGTCCTTGTAGCCGTTGCAGACGATGACCGACGGGCCGCTGTCCGACAGCGCCAGCACGGCGAGCAGTTCCGGCTTGCTGCCGGCTTCCAGCCCGACACGCCCGCGTGAGCGTTCGTTGGTCGCCAGCAGTTCCTCGACCACGCGACGCTGCTGATTGACCTTGATCGGGTAGACGGCGGTATAGCTGGCGCCATAGCCGCGCGAGCTGATGGCGGCATCGAAGGCGGCGCACAGCTGCTCGACGCGGTCATGCAGGATATCGGCGAAGCGAACCAGCAACGGCAGGCGCAGGCCTTGGGCGCGCGCCTTGTCGATCAGCGAGATCAGCGGCAGCGCAGGCGTGCCCGGCTCGCCATGCGGGCGCACCAGTGTCAGGCCATCCTGGCCCACGTCGAAATAGCCGCTGCCCCACTGGTCGATGTTGTAGGTGCGGCGTGCTTCGGCTGCAAAGGAGGTCATCGCGGTCTCCGGAGATGGACGGCGTGAAGGCAAGCCCGGCGGTGCTCAACAGGTGTGGGCAGCGTCGGAGAAGACAATGACGCCCGCAGGAATGCGGGCGCTCAGAGGGCGCATTATGCCTGCTGGGGGCCAGCAGGCAATTGCTTTGACGACTCGGACAGCGTGGGAGGTGCCGATCAGGCCGGTTGCGTGGCCTCGGGCAGCGGCAGAGCGCCTTCCTCGATACGCCGACCCAGCAGCTGGCGGTACTGTGCCGGGTCCTTCGGCGTCAGGCTGTGGGCGGGCGGGTCCACGTAGACCACCAGCAGGCGTGACAGCCAATAGCGCAGCGCGGTCATGCGCAACATGCTCGGCCACAGGCGTCGCTCGTCGGCGTTCATCGGGCGCTCGGCCAGATAGGCGCTGAGCAGGGCGTCATAACGCGGCTGGTCCAGGCGACCATCGTCATTGGAGCACCAGTCATTGACCAGAATCGACAGATCGAAGATCAGGTCGCCGGTGCAGCCGTTGTAGAAGTCGATGATACCGCCGAGGCGGTCGCCGTCGAACAGAGTGTTGTCGCGGAACAGGTCACCATGCAGCGCGCCCTGCGGCAGCTCGACACCGCTGAAGACGTCTTCGCAGACATCGATCTCGTCGGCCATCAGCGCCTGGTCTTCCGGGCTCAGATACGCCAGCACCTTGTGGTGCATCGGCTTGATCCAGTGCAGGTCACGGGTGTTGGGACGGTGGCCGGTGAAATGCTGCGAGACGGCATGCATGCGCCCCAGCGCCGCGCCGATCTCGCGGCACTGGGCCACGTTGGGCGAGACCGGCCAGTTGCCCGGCATACGCGGGAACAGCAGCGCCGGCTTGCCTGCCAGCACCTTGAGCGCCTGGCCGTCGCGGTCGTGCAGCGGGCCCGGCACTGGCAGCTTGTGGCTGGCGAGGAAGTCGAGCAGCTCGACGAAGAAGGGCAGTTCCGCATGCTCGCCCTGCTCGAACAGGGTCAGCACCATCTCGCGGCGATCGGTGGTGACGAAGAAGGTCGAGTTCTCGGTGCCGTGCGCGACATCCTCAAGCGATGTCAGCGTGCCTGCGTCGTACTCTGCCAGAAATTCTGCGACCTGAGCGTCGCTCAGGGGGGTAAAGACTGCCATGGGTGACTCTTCTCGCCGAAATGTGTCCGCCCCGCCAGTGGCGCGCCGCCGGAGCGAAGCGGCGGCAATGCGCTGACAGGAGTTGTTGTAGGTATGCAGGAAGGATGCCGCCACGCCCGGGGGCAAGAGATGTGCCGCGGGCGTGACGCCTGTCGCTGCTGGCTCAGCTGTCGCGTGAACCAGATGCCGAGCTTATCACTTTTTCAGTGCCCAGCCGGGTACCTTGAGCTGGCTGGCACTGGTGACGCTGGACTTGATGAAGTTGCCGTTGCCGTCACTGTCGAGCAGGAAGAAGGGCGCGCCGCCCTTGGGGATGATCTCGATGGCATACAGATGGCCATTGACGCGGTATTCGCGCAGCTGGCGGTCATCCTGCTGACGGCTGGTGATCTGCGGCTTGGGGGCCTCGCTCTCGGCGACGGCCAGCGGCGCACTCAGGGCGGTGACGGCCAGCAGCAGCCCGGTGGCCAGCAGCGTGGGCAGGCGCAGCAGGGAATGCGGAGCAATGGAAGCAGTCGAGCGCATGACAATCCTCCTTTACACAAGCGCAGCCTGTATCAGGTTCCGCGTGCAAAAGTTCTGTGAGCAAGGGGCCTGCAGGCAGGGTGCCTGCGAGCAAGCACCCGGTGCGTACCCGTGCAGAAGACAAGCGAATCGGCGCTGGCCTGAAACCTTGCCTGATGGGCGCAGTTTACGTCCCTTGCCGGCAGTGTGCACGACTTCCCGCCATCAATGCCGGGCGCAGAAGACACACGCGCCGAGGGTGGCGACTGTGCCTCGCCGCAGCCCTTGCGTATCATGACAGCCATAGCTGCCGAGAGGTTTTCGGCCCCGACTCTGCTTGCCCCAAGCTCACCCTTCAGCCTACGGATGCGACTGCTCATGGCCGCCACGCCGATCGTTCTCGTCGATGGATCTTCCTATCTCTATCGTGCCTTTCATGCTCTGCCGCCGCTGACCACCTCCAAGGGCCTGCCCACCGGCGCGGTGAAGGGCGTGATCAACATGCTCAAGAGCCTGATTCGCCAGTATCCGGACAGCCCCATGGCGGTGGTCTTCGATGCCAAGGGCAAGACCTTCCGCGACGACATGTACCCCGAGTACAAGGCCCAGCGCCCGCCGATGCCGGATGACCTGCGCCTGCAGGTCGAGCCGCTGCATGCCTGCGTGCGTGCCCTTGGCCTGCCCCTGCTGTGCGTGGAAGGCGTCGAGGCCGATGATGTCATCGGCACCCTGGCGCGCATGGCGACGGAAGCCGGGCGTGACGCCGTCATCTCCACCGGCGACAAGGACATGGCCCAGCTGGTGAACGAGCACATCACCCTGGTCAACACCATGAAGAACGAGACGCTGGACGTGGACGGCGTTACCGAGAAGTTCGGCATTCCGCCGAACCTGATCATCGACTTCCTCGCGCTGATGGGCGACAAGGTCGACAACATCCCCGGCGTGCCGGGCGTGGGCGAGAAGACCGCGCTGGGCCTGCTGCAGGGCATGGAAGGCGGCCTCGACACCATCTACGGCGATCTCGATCGCATCAAGACGCTCAGCTTCCGTGGCGCCAAGACCCTGGCCAAGAAGATGGAAGCGCATCGCGAAGATGCCTATCTCTCCTACCGTCTCGCCACCATCAAGCTGGACTGCGAGCTGGAATATGGCCTGGATGACCTCGCGATCGCCGCGCCGGACACCGCCGCGCTGGTCGAGCTCTACAAGGAGATGGAATTCCGCGCCTGGCTGAAGGAGCTGCTGGAAGGCGGCGACATGGCGGCCACCCCGCATGCCGACGAGAAGGACAGCGGAGTCGCCGGCAGTGACCTGTTCGGTGACAACATCGCGCCGGTCGCTGAAAAGGCCTCAGGCAAGGGCAAGACCGCCGCTGCGCCAACGCCTGATCTGGAAGCGGCGGAAGAGGGCGACGAGATGCCCGATGCGCTGCCGCCGCGTGAGGAGCGCAACTACCGCGCCATCACCGAGCAGGCCGAGCTGGACGCGTGGCTCGAGCGCGTGCGCAACGCCACCTCGCTGTGCTTCGATCTCGAGACCACCAGCCTCAACTACATGGAAGCCGAGATCGTCGGTATCGGCATGGCGCTGGAAGTCGGCGAGGCCGTCTACATTCCCGTCGCTCACAGCTATCTGGATGCCCCCGCGCAGCTGGAGCGCCAGGCCGTGCTGGAAGCGCTGACGCCGATTCTGGCCGATACCGCCATCACCAAGATCGGCCAGAACCTCAAGTACGATATCGAGGTGCTGGCGCGCTATGACATCGCGGTGGCCGGCCCGCTGGCCGACACCATGCTGATGTCCTACGTGCTCAATTCCACCGCGACCCGTCACGACATGGACTCGCTGGCGCTCAAGTATCTGGGCGAGAGCACCATCAGCTTCACCGACATCGCCGGCAAGGGCGCCAAGCAGCTGACGTTCGATCAGATCGCGCTGGAAGAGGCGATGCCGTATGCCTGCGAGGATGTCGACATCACCCTGCGTCTCGCCGCGCTGCTGATGCCGCGCATCGAGAAGCTGGGGCGTCTGGATGAAGTGCTGCGTCAGTTCGAGTATCCGCTGATTCCGGTGCTGGCACGCATCGAGCGCAACGGTGTCGCGATCGACCCCGAGCGCCTGCACGTCCAGACCCGCGAGCTGACCGAGCAGATCCACGACATCGAGAAGCAGGCCTTTGAGCTTGCAGGCCGCGAGTTCAACCTCTCTTCCCCCAAGCAGCTGGGCGAGATCCTCTTCGAGGAGCAGAAGCTGCCGGTCAAGAAGAAGACGCCCAAGGGCGCGCCGTCCACCGCCGAAGCGGTGCTTGAGGAGCTGGCGCTGGACTACCCGCTGCCCAAGCTGATCATGCGCCATCGCGGCATGACCAAGCTCAAGAGCACCTACACCGACAAGCTGCCGCAGCTGGTCAACCCGACCACGCGTCGCCTGCACACCAGCTACCATCAGGCCGTCACCGCCACGGGGCGCCTGTCGTCGTCTGATCCGAACCTGCAGAACATCCCGGTGCGCAGTGACGAGGGCCGTCGCATCCGTCAGGCCTTCATCGCGCGCCCCGGCTATCGCATCGTCGCGGCGGATTACTCGCAGATCGAGCTGCGCATCATGGCGCACCTCTCCGGTGACAAGGGCCTGCTCTCGGCCTTCGCCGACAACCGCGACGTGCACGCCGCCACCGCCGCGGAAGTCTTCGGCACCGAGGAATCGCGTGTCAGCAGTGACCAGCGTCGCAGCGCCAAGGCCATCAACTTCGGGCTGATCTACGGCATGTCCGCCTGGGGCCTCTCGCGTCAGCTGGATATCGAACCCGGCCAGGCCAAGACCTACATCGAGCGCTACTTCGAGCGTTATCCGGGTGTCGCCACCTATATGGAAGACACGCGTCAGCTCGCCGCCGAGCAGGGCTACGTCGAGACCATCTTCGGTCGCCGTCTCTACCTGCCGGAAATCGGTTCACGCAATCACGCGCGTCGCAGCGCCGCCGAGCGCACTGCCATCAACGCCCCGATGCAAGGCAGCGCCGCCGACATCATCAAGCGCGCCATGATCGACGTGGATGCCTGGCTGGCGGGCAGCGACGGTGCCGACAGATACGACGCCATGATGGTCATGCAGGTACACGATGAACTCGTCTTCGAAGTCGCCGAAGCGCAGGTCGAAGACTTCATGAAAGACGTCGCGCAGCGCATGCAGAACGCCGCCTCCCTCGACGT
>NZ_CFDJES010000108.1:0-2719 GCF_983723665.1 Cobetia sp.
CAGATTCTGGATAGCCTCGCCCTGCGCGTCGATGGCAAGCGCCTGTGGGACGCGCTGATGACATTGGCCGAGATCGGCGCGACGCCCAAGGGCGGCAACTGCCGTCTGGCCCTGACCGAAGAAGACCGCGCCGGCCGCGAGCTGGTCACCGGCTGGCTCGAGGCCGCTGGCCTGACACTGCGCGTCGACGAGATCGGCAACATCTTCGCCCGTCGCCCGGGGCGCAATGACAGCCTGCCGCCGGTCGCCACCGGCAGCCACATCGACACCCAGCCCACCGGCGGCAAGTTCGACGGTTGCTACGGCGTGCTGGCCGGCCTGGAAGTCATGCGCGTGCTGGATGAGCGCGGCATCGAGACCGAAGCCCCGCTGGAAGTGGTGATCTGGACCAACGAGGAAGGCAGCCGCTTCGTGCCGGTGATGATGGGGTCCGGCGTGCATGCGGGCTTGATCCCGCTCGAGAAGGCCCTGGCCGCCACCGACCGTGACGGCGACAGCGTTGCCGCGTCACTGGCGCGCACCGGCTATGCCGGCGACGTGCCGGTGGGCAGCCATGATTTCGGCGCCTATTTCGAGGCGCATATCGAGCAGGGCCCGGTGCTGGAGCAGGAAGAGATCACCATCGGTGCCGTCACCGGCTCGCTGGGTCTGCACTGGTTCGACGTGGTGGTCAGCGGTCAGGAAGCCCACGCCGGCCCGACGCCGATGCCCTACCGCCGCGATGCGCTCAAGACCGCCTGCGCGCTGGTCAGCGACATCCTGACGCTGGCCGATGCCTACCAGCCCAACGGTCGCGTCACCTGCGGCGAATTCAATGTGCATCCCAACTCGCGCAACGTGATTCCGGGCCAGGTGCGCTTCAGCGTCGACCTGCGTCACCTGGAACCAGCAGTGCTCGCCGAGATGCACGACCAGCTCAAGGCGCTGTGCCTCAAGCATCACGCCGCCAACCAGAGCGACAAGCAACGCGTAGACATCGAGCTGATCGAGGTCCAGCACATTCCGCCGACGCCCTTCGCGCCGGAACTGATCGAGATGGTGCGCAGCGCAAGTCAAGAGCTGGAACTCAGCTACCGCGACATGGAAACCGGCGCCGGTCACGACGCCGTGCAGATCGCCGGCATCAATCCGGTGGCGATGATCTTCGTGCCCTGCGAAGACGGCATCAGCCACAACGAGAGCGAGAACGCCGAACCGTCCGATCTCGAGGATGGCGCCAACGTCCTGCTGCTGGCGATGCTCAAGCGTGCCGGCATCGTCAGCACCAACACTGACGACGCCAATGCGACCCACAACACCGCGGAGAACGCCCAATGAGCACTGCCACATCCGCCCCGCTGACGCATGCCGACTGGCAGCAACGCGCCGCCGCGCTGACCTTCGAGACGCGTGCCTTCATTGATGGCGCCTATACCGAAAGCACTGGCTGCGACACCTTCCCGGCCTACAATCCGGCCACCGGCGAAGTACTGGCGCATATCACCGCCTGCACCGAACAGGACATCGATCGCGCCGTGATGGCCGCGCGTCGCGCCTTCAAATCCGGTGTCTGGTCGCGTCAGTCGCCCCAGGCCCGCAAGGCCGTGCTGCAGCGCTTTGCCCAGTTGATCAGCGACAATGCCGAAGAACTGGCGCTGCTGCAGACGCTGGAAATGGGCAAGCCGATCGGCGACAGCCTGGGCTTTGATCTGGCGGAAACCGCGCGCTCGGTGGCCTGGTATGCCGAGGCCATCGACAAGCATTACGACGAGATCGCGCCCACCGGCGAGAACGTGCACGCCACCATCACCCGTGAAGCGCTGGGCGTGGTCGCGGCGGTGGTGCCGTGGAACTTCCCGCTGATGATCGCTTCCTGGAAGTTCGCGCCGGCGCTGGCGCTGGGCAACAGCGTGGTGCTCAAGCCGGCCGAAGCCTCAAGCCTGAGTGCGCTGCGTCTGGCAGCACTGGCCGATGAAGCCGGCATCCCGGCGGGCGTGTTCAACGTCACGCCGGGCCTGGGCGCGGTGGCGGGTCAGGCGCTCGGCCTGCACATGGAAGTCGATGCGCTGGCCTTCACCGGTTCCACCGCGACCGGCAAGCGCTTCATGCGCTATGCCAGCGACTCCAACCTCAAGCGTGTGTGGCTGGAGTGTGGCGGCAAGTCGCCGCATATCGTGTTCGCCGATTGCCCGGACCTGGACCAGGCCGCTCGCGCCGCCGCCGATGCCATCTTCATCAATCAGGGCGAAGTCTGCATCGCCGGTTCGCGCCTGTATGTCGATGAGGCCATCTTCGATGACTTCATGCCGCGTCTGATCGCCTGCGCCCGTACCATGCCGGCCGGTGATCCGCTCGACCCGGCCACGCGCATGGGCGCACTGGTCAGCGCGGACCACCACGAGAAGGTGCTCGGCTTCGTCGAGACGGCGCTCTCGGAAGGCATGACGCTGCACCAGGGCGGTCAGGCGATCGCGCCCAGCGACGCCACCGCCGGCGGCTGGTATCTGGAGCCGACCATCGTGGAAGGCGGCCAGAACAGCACCGTGATGCGCGAGGAAATCTTCGGCCCGGTGCTCGGCGTGACCCGCTTCAGCGGCGAGGAAGAAGCCATCGAACTGGCCAATGATTCCATCTACGGGCTGGGCGCTGGTCTGTGGACCCGCGATCTGGCGCGTGCCCATCGTGTCTCGCGGCGTCTCAAGGCGGGTCTGGTGTGGGTCAACTGCTACGCCGATGGCGA
>NZ_CFDJES010000108.1:2819-5363 GCF_983723665.1 Cobetia sp.
CGCTCTTCCAGCGGCACCTTGGCCAGCGCGTTGTGCATGAAGTTGACGAAGGTGGATTCGGCGGCACTGAAACGCGCCTCGCGATGCCACATCAGGTGCAGGTCGATATCGGCCACGCCACCGTAGGGCGGCAGGGGCCACAACTCTCCTTCCGCGACTTCACGGCGCACGATGTGCTCGGGCATGCAGCCGATGCCCCAACCGGCCAGCACCATGCGGCGGATTTCCTGCAGGCTGCTGGACTGACCGATCACCGGGCCCTGCACGCCTTCGCGGGCACGGAACATCGCCAGCGGTGACAGCACGCCATCGAGCTGCTCACTGCCAAAGGAGACATAGCGTTCATTGCGCAGCGCATCCATCGGCAGGTTCTGCTGACCGAACAACGGATGCATGCGACCACAGAAGTAGCGGTAATTCTGGCGCGCCAGCACTTGGGACATCAGCTGTTCAGGCGTCTGCTGGGCCAGACAGATACCCAAGGCCCCCTGGCGCTGCAGCAAACCCTGCTGCACCTCGTGACTGGACATTTCCTGGATCGAGAAGGTGACCTGGGGGAAACAGCGGTGAAAGCGTGCGAACACGCTATCAAGGAAACGGCATTCAATGCCGGTGATGAACAGGAGCGAGACATGTCCGGAAATCTCCGTATGACTATTGCCCACCTCAGAGGCGAGACGCGCCACATTGGCGTAGATCTCCACCGCCTCGCGATAGACCACCTGCCCCGCCCCGGTCACGCGAAAACTGTGACTGTCCCGTTCGATCAGACGCTGCCCCAGGCGCTCTTCCAGGCGCTTGAGTGACAGACTCACCGCTGGCTGTGACAGGTAGAGACGCGCCGCGGCCCGACTGACGCTTTCCTCCTGGACGATGACGATGAATGTTCTCAGCAGGTTCCAGTCCAGCGTGTCATGTATGGGTCGCATGGCGATTGTTCCTGTCCCGAAAGTGGCGCGACCGACAAGAGCGCAATGAAAAGCTCTCCCGGTGGTGCGCCAGATGGTAATAAAGTCAGCACCGCGTCACCAACGTCTGCCCTCGAGTGATATATTCCCCCTCGCTCAAGACAGTAATGACGATCAATACAATATCAATAAAGCGGAAAACACGACGATGTTCGATACCCGAGAAACCTTCATTCTCTCGATCATGATCATAGCATGTGGCGTATTTCTGATGGGGCTTTCGCTCTATTTCTTCCGCCGCATCAAGACCTATGATGATTACAATGTCGCAGGCCGTTCCACCTCGACCTTCCCGCTGATCTGTACGCTGATCGGTACCGCCGTCGGCGGTTCTACCCTGCTGGGCTTCGTCTCCAAGGGCTACACCTTCGGCATGGGCCAGCTGTGGCTGCCGGTGGGCATGACCTTCGCAGGCATTGCCCTGTACTTCTTCATCGGCAAGATCCACGCCGAAGGCGAGCGCCTCAACATGGTGACCCTGGCCGATTTCCTGGTCAGTCGCTTTGGCGAAGGCGTCAGGGTGCCGACCCTGCTCAGCATCCTGTGTGCCTACGCGGCCATCACCGGCATGCAGTTCGTGGCCGTGGCCACGGTGCTCAAGCTGGTGTTCGGCCTGGCACTGCCGGTGGGCATCCTGCTGACCTGGGCACTGCTGACCGCCAAGACATGGCTGGGCGGCCTGATGGCGGTCATCTGGTCAGACGCCATCCTGGGCACCCTGCAGACCCTGGGCATCTTCTTCCTGCTGGTCACCGTCTACTACGCCAGCGGCAGCTGGGAATTCATCAGCGCGGCATCCATGCCCGAAGGCAACCCTGACTTCCTGAGCCTGACCGGTATTTCCGGCCATGAACTGGCGGTCTACATGCTGACCATCGGCGCCTATCAGTTCGTGCGCCAGGACCTGTGGCAGCGCTTCTGGGCCGCGCGCAGCCTCAAGGCGGCACGTACCGGTTACGCCGTCGCCATCGTCTTCACGCTGCTGGTCGGCGGTGCCGTGGTCCTGATCGGCGCCTTCGCCAAGCTGGGACTGGATATCGCGGTCGCCAATCCGGACCTGTCCTTCTACGCCATCATCAAGGCCACCCTGCCGTTGCCGCTGATGGTCAGCATGGTCGTCGTGCTGCTGGCGACCATCATCTCGTGCGCCGATTCGTTCTTCATCGCCGGTGCGTCCTCCATCGCCAACGACATCATCAAGCCGCGCATGAAGGGCCGCGATGATGCCTTCATGCTGCGCATGAGCCGTCACTCGGTGGTCGCCATGTCCTTGATTTCGCTGGGCCTGGCGCTCTATGCACCGCGTCTGCTCGATATCTGGATTCTCGGCAGCGCGATGCTGGTCTGCGGTGTGCTGGTGCCGACGGTGGTCGCGCTGTGCCGTCGCACGCCAGACCCGCGTGGCGGAGTGATCATGATGTGGGGCGGGCTGGCCACCGCCGTGCTGTGGCAGGTGCTGGGCCATCCCTTCGGCCTGCACCCGGTGATGATCGGCCTGCCGGTCTCGCTGGCGCTGATGCCGCTGGCGCTGCGCAAGCCGAGCCTGAGCCTCTCGACCGAGTCCGCGGCGCGCTGA
>NZ_CFDJES010000108.1:5463-10292 GCF_983723665.1 Cobetia sp.
TCTTACATAAATTTGGCAAATACTGCGTATTGAAATTTGAAAGCCCAAAAGGCTGATGATTCGTTGACCGCGAAGGGAGGGCCTCATAGATTGAAGGCGTACCATCACAACAAGAAGCAGGGACAGGTACCGCATGCATCTCCCGGACGCAGCATCATGGTCACGAGAAGTCCCGCATGCACTGCCCCGCTCACAATAACGATAACGTGGATACTGCTATGAAAACCCTCAAGCCCGCTCTGTTGCTCCCGCTGCTCGCTCTCCTCCCGGCCACCCAGTCCATGGCCACCGAATTGCGCATGCTGTCCAGTTACGACCAGACCACTGCCTACTCCCGCGAGATTGCCCAGCGCTTCATCAAGGAAGTCGAAGCCAACAAGGCCGCCGACCTCACCATCAAGCTGACCGGCCCGGATGTGGTGCCGCCCTTCGAGCAGCTGCAGCCTGTCGCGGCCGGTGTCTTCCAGCTGCTGTATACCCACGCCGCTTACCACACCAACACCACCGGCGTCGGCGCCGCGATGGATGGCGTGGCGGTGAATCCGGAACAGACGCGCGAATCCGGCCTGTGGGACATGGTCGATGAGCACTACAACGGCCTGGGCCTCAAGCTGATCGCGATTCCGCCGCTGGGCAGCCACGGCTTCCAGTACGTGCTGAAGGAGCCGATCACCGGTACGCCGGGTCTGGATGGCCGTCGTCTGCGCGGCAGCCCCACCTATACCAACGTCACCAAGGGCCTGGGCGGTACGCCGGTGCTGATGTCCAGTGGCGATGTCTATTCCGCGATGGACCGTGGCGTGATCGACGGCGCGGCCTGGGGCCTGAATGGCGTCAAGGACATGGGCTGGCAGGAAGTCGCCGGCTACTACTCCAAGCCGACCTTCGGTCAGACCTACAACTTCGTGCTGATGAACCTGAACGCCTTCAACACCCTGTCGCCGGAACAGCAGCAAGTGCTGCTCGACGAAGGCCGTGAGCTGGAAACCGAGATCGTCCCGATCCTGGATGAACTGGCGGTCGAAGAGTGGAAGGCGCTGGACGAAGCCGGCATGCAGCCTACCGAATTCGCACCGGAAGACGCCGAGCGTCTGGATGCCCTCGTCACCGACGGTATCTGGCAGCTGGGCATCGACAAGACCCCGGACACGGTGACCGCCATGCGTGAACTGGCGATCGAGAAGAACCTGACCACCGTCAGCGAGTAAGGAATCCACCATGCTAACCCTGCTTGCACGTGTGCATGACGGCGTGACGCGAGCAGGCTTCCTTCTGGGCGGTGTCACCTTGTGTGGCATCGTCCTGTGCTTCTGGCTGGAAGTCATCGCGCGCTACTTCTTCAACTCTCCCACCCTGTGGTCCGGCGCGATGGTGGCTTACCTGCTATGCCTCTCGATTTCGCTGGCAACGCCGGAACTGGCACGCACCCACGGCCATATCGCCATCACCGTGCTGCCGGAGCGCCTCGGCCCTGCCGCGCGCGCCTTCTATGATCGTCTCCTCGCCCTGGTGACCGGCGCCGTCTGCGCCGTGGCCGGTTGGATCTGCGTGCAGGAAAGCCTGCGTCAGTTCAATTACCACACCACCACCGCCATGGGCCTCGACATTCCCAAGTACTGGGTCTCCAGCTTCATCGCCTACGCGATGATCAGCGCCGCCCTGTACTTCCTGCGCCACGCCTTCACCCGCGCGACGCCCCCGGCTACCGCCGCCAGAAAAGGACCCTGAGTCATGGAATGGTATACCTCTCTGGGCCTGGCCATCGCCTTGCTGATGGGCCTGTTCGCCCTCGGCATTCCCGTCTTCGCCGCCTTCCTGACCATCAACGTGCTCGGCACGCTGTGGTTGATGGGCACCGCCGGTTTCGGCATGTTCGCCAACAGTGTCTACGACAGCATGACCTCGGAGACGCTGACCACCATCGCGCTGTTCGTGCTGATGGGGGAGCTGCTGTTCCGCTCCGGCTCCATCGATGTGATCTTCGACTCGCTGGATGCCCTGATGGGCCGCATGAAGGGTCGCCTCTACTTCTTCGTCGTCGCCCTCTCGACGCTGTTCGGTGCCCTGTCCGGCTCGGCGCTGGCTGTGACCGCCATGCTCAGCCGCTCGGCGCTGCCGACCATGCAGGAGCGAGGCTATGACGACAGACTCTCCATCGGCCTGATTCTGGGCGGGGCGAGTCTCGCACCGATCATCCCGCCGAGCCTGTTGGTGATCATCATCGGCTCGATGGTGGATGTCTCCATCGCGCGCCTGCTGATCGCGGGTATCCTGCCCGGCATCCTGCTGGCCGCGCTGTTCATCCTCTATGTGAAGGTACGCATCACGCTGGACCCGCGCCGCGCGCCGCCCGTCGATGAAAGCGGTGGCGGCACGGCCCAGGAGAAGCGCCGCGCCGTGATCAACATGCTGCCGTTCACCATCATCATCTTCGCCGTGCTCGGCCTGATTCTGCTCGGCATCGCCACGCCGTCCGAATCCGCCGCCACCGGCGTACTGGGCTCGCTGGTAGTCGCGGCCTACTACCGCAAGTTCTCGTTCAAGATGGCCGGCGAGGCGGTGATGTCCTCGCTCAAGGTCAGCACCATGATCATCCTGATCCTGGCGTGTTCGAAGCTGTTCTCGCAGCTGTTGAGCTTCACCGGCGCCACCAGCGGTCTGGTGAGCAGCGTGACCGGGCTGGACCTCGACCCGGTATGGATGCTGCTGATCCTGATGCTGATTCCGCTGATCGCCTGCATGTTCATCGACCAGATCGCCTTCATGATGGTGGTGATTCCCATCTACGCGCCGCTGGTCAAGCTGTATGGCTTTGATCCGGTGTGGTTCTGGACACTGTTCCTGATCAACATCTCGGTGGGCAGTCTGACCCCGCCCTTCGGCTACAACCTGTTCGCGGTGAAAGGCGCCGCCCCGGCGACGCCGATGCAGACCATCTACGCCGCGGCCTGGCCGATCGTCATCTGCTTCCTGTTCGCGATGCTGATGCTCTACTGGGCCCCGTGGCTGACGACCTTCCTGCCCAGCCTGATCTGACCGACCACGACGAGAGACTTCCATGTACCAACTCAATGACATGCCAGCGCAGGTCGCGCCTGAACGGCTGGAACAGCTCAAGCAGTGCGAGACGGCCACCATCGGCCACTTCCACACCCACGGCTTCGTCGAACCGGCGATTGCCAGCATGCTGCCCGAGGTGCGCATCGCCGGTACCGCCGTCACCGTCTCGCTGCCGCCGGAAGATGGCACCCTGCTCAACCACCTGATGCGCCTGGTGCGTCCGGGCGATGTGCTGATCGTGCATCGTCAGGGCGATCGCCACCGCGCCTGCTGGGGCGGCGTGATGACGGAAGTCGCCTCGCGCCTCGGCGTGGCAGGTGTGGTGATCGACGGCATGGCCACCGATGCGCTGACCATTCGGGACAAGCAGTTCCCGGTCTGGAGTCGCGGTGTCGCCTCGCTGACCACCCGCTTCGCCGGTATCGGCGGCGCGCTCAATGTGCCGGTCAGCATCGGCGGTGTCGTCGTCAATCCGGGCGATGCCATCCTCGCCGATGAAAGCGGCGTCATCGTGATGGCTCCCGAGGAAGTCTCGGCCATCGCCAGCCACGCCATCGAGGTGCAAGAAGCGGAAGAAGTGCTGCTGGCGAAGATCGCCGACGGCGCCTGCCTGCCGGACCTCACCGGCTCCAGCAAGCTGATCGAGGAAGTGAATGCACGCGGTTGATCAGTTCGCTTGATGCGCTTGCGAGACGCTGTTTCTTTGGAAAGACGCTGACTCTTTAGAGAGACGCTGAAAACAAAAAAGGCCACCAGATTTCTCTGGTGGCCTTTTGGGTTCTGACAGGGTCTGTATAACACGGTCGGTCGGACACGGTCAGTCCGACGCGGGCTGAGGGCTGCCCATCACTGATGGGTGATCACCGCCTCACAGCTGACCGGAAAATTCAGCGAATTGGCGATGAAGCACAGCGCATGCGCCCGGTGGTGCAGCTCATGGGCGAGCGCGATATCGTCACCGGCGGCCAGCGTGATCTCGGGGCGCAGCACGATGGAGGTGAAGCGTCCCGCCTCGCCCGGGCTCTCTGCCTGAGTCTTGTCATCGGCGGCGGGCGCACCTTCCTGCATCGTGCCCTCGGCGCGGTCGTGATAGCTCATGACACGAATGCCGGCCTCAGCACACAGATGCAGATACCACAGCTTGTGGCAGGCCGAGACGGAGGCCACCAGCATGTCTTCCGGATTCCAGCGGCCAGCGTCGCCCCGAAAGGCGGGGTCGGCGGAGCCTTCCAGGCTCGGCTTGCCACTGACACGGGCCACGAAATCACGCTCATAGGCGGTGTAATGGCGGGTGCCATCGCCGCGATTGCCGGTCCACTCAAGTTCAACCGAATACTGGTGTCGTCTGGACATCGTTGTCTGCTGCTCTCTCACAAGGGGAACCGCGTGCGTCGCATGACGCGCAGTCTGATACTTCTGTCTGATTAGGCATCTGAACAGCGTCAGCACGCAAGAAGTCACCGTAGGCCGATGATAGGATTGAGTCGATCGCACTCTGACAGGATGTCACGCATGGCGTTTGCCGTAACACGCTCCTTTGGGGCAATTCCCGGGCTGGCTGCCGCCGCCCTGACGCTCGGACTGGGCCTGAGCCTGGGCCTGGGCTTATGTCTCATTACCCCCGGTGCCTCGGCACGCGCCGAAGCCGCACAGTTTCGCCCCACGCCCAAGGTCATCAATACGCTGAGCAGTACCTACGGCTTCGTCATCGCCCAGGACATCACGCTGTCACGCATCGCCGATGAGTATCCCGGCCTCGCGCCGGATGC
>NZ_CFDJES010000109.1:0-1969 GCF_983723665.1 Cobetia sp.
CCTGGCCGAGATGCGAGTCGTCTTCAGGATCGATGTGATAGAGCACATCACTGAGCTGGGGGAATTCGGCCTTGAGGCGAGCCACTGCATGATGACCGATGGCATGGCCTTCCGAGACGCTGATGCGTGGCGCGACCAGCAGGTGGACTTCCAGCACGATACGGCCGGCCAGCGTGCGGCTGCGCAGGTCATGCGCGCCACGCACCTCCGGCAGTGACAGCAAGCACTCACGCATGGCGTGTTGTTGTTCGCGTGGCAGGGCGGTGTCGATCAGTTCGCGCGAGGCCTCCCAGGCCAATGAGGCGCCGATCTTGCCTACCATGACGCCAACGACGACCGCCGCGATGCCATCCAGCCAGCTGGCCCCCAGCTGGGTACCGATCAGACCTATCAGCACCGCTACGGTGGAGAGTGCATCGCTGCGCGAGTGCCAAGCATTGGCCTCCAGCAGCTTGGATTTCTGCTTGCGCGCGATCTTGAGCGTGGCGCGAAAGATACCTTCCTTGCCGAGCAGCGAGATGATCGCGATGCCGATGCCCAGCGCGCCGGGCAGCGGAATGGTCAGTGAGCCGAACATTAGCTCCCAGCTGCGCAGAATGCCTTCCCAGCCAATGGCGCCCGCCACGGCCAGCAGCAGGCTGCCGAGCACCAGAGTGCCGAGCGTCTCGATGCGCTCATGCCCCCACGGATGTGAGCGATCCGGTGCCTGGCGGCCGTAGTGAGTCGCCACCAACACGAAGGCGTCTGTTACGAGGTCTGACAGGGAATGGATGCCATCGGCGATCAGTGCCTGTGATCCGACCAGTTTGCCGATGACGAGCTTCGCGACACCCAGCACGCCATCCAGCGCCGCGCCGATCAAGGTGATGCGCTGTGCTTCACGCTTGGCGCTTGCCGTGCTGGCGGCATCTGCGGGTGACGATTGAGGCATGGGAAGGCTCGCTCAAAGGGGAGTCGGGGCGTCATGAAGTCAGCGCTTACTCCTGCGTAGGCGGCTCAGGAGTCAGCGCACGCAGCTGTCTTCAGAGATCTCGCCGCTGGGGCGCAGGCGCCGCGCGAGGCTGTCAACGCCGATATTGAGTATGGCGGTGAGCACCAGCAAGGCAAATGCCTGATCAAACATCAGGTATTCGAAGCTCGAGTCGATATGGAAGCCCAGCGTCACCACCCCCAGCATGCCGAGAATGGCCGTCTCGCGAATGATGGTCTCGGCGCGGTAGAGCAGCAATGCGAACATGCCGGGGGCGACACGCGGGTTGAGCTCATAGAGCCAGCATTCGAACTTGCCCTGCGGGCGACTGGGCGGCAGCTGAATCTGGTTGGCATGATGAGCACACAGGAAGGCGATGATCGCGCCGTTGTGCAGCGCCAGCGCCAGCCAGGCGGGCAGCAGCGAGGGCCCCAACAGCAACAGCAGGATGAAGGCCAGAATCAGCTCCGGCGTGGTACGCAGGAAGATCAGCAGGCCGTTGGTCGAGTGTTGCGAGAGACGATTGCCCACATGACGGCTGGCCAGCGGCCACAGCAGCATGGCGATCAGCAGACTACCGGCGGTGCCCAGCAGGCCGAGCAGCAAGGTATTACCGATGGCGGGCAGCAGATCGGGCAGGTGGCTTGCCCACTGCAGCAGGCCTGTCGCGAGCTCGCCCGAGGTCAGTGACTCGAATGATGCATTGACCAGCGGCGCCGGCCAGATGTCATGACTGATGAAGCGCCACAGCAGGGTCGGGCTGACATCGGGCCATGGCCCCAGCCACCACAGGCTGGCGATGGCCAGTACCGGCAATACCCGACGGTGCCCCCACCATGGGAGCGTGGCGATCAGCAGATAGAAGATCCACAGCAGAGCGCCCGCCTCGGCGTAACGGCCCTCGCGAAAGGCGCTTTCCAGATAGAAGCCCAGCGTGGGCAAGCCGACGAAACCCAGCAGAACACTGGCGCGCAGTCCGCATTCGAAGCGATAGCGGGT
>NZ_CFDJES010000109.1:2069-10049 GCF_983723665.1 Cobetia sp.
GCGATGGTCAGGATCAGAGCGTGCAGCGGGGATTCCAGCGCGCCGGGAGCCGGCGATGCCATGCCCGCCAGCATGCGGCCCAGTTCCTGCCAAGGGTCGCGCGAGGTGACGGAGAGATCGGCGAAGGGCACCAGCACCAGCATGGCGATGACCAGACCACCACCGAGGCGCAACAGGCGCGCGCCGTCACTGCGTGCCTGCCACCAGCGAGGAGGATGGCGCAGCTCTGCTGTCATGGTGGAGGGGTCAGCTGACATCGGATGACTCGCGGGTCGCCGCAGCGGGGTACAGGAAATCCAGGTCGCCAGGCGTCAGTCCGTCGGTCGCGACATCCAGCAGCACGTGCCCCTGGCCGTCAGCCTGTTTGCCAAGCCCGATCACGCGCGTGAAGTGAGTAAGCGCCAACTCACGCTGATGAAGCGCCACCACACTGGTGACGTGACGGGCATGTATTAGCTGGATCAACTGACTGGCCTGATGCGGATCCACGCTTGCGACGGGCTCGTCACCGAGGAACAGATCATGGCCCTGATAGAGCGCGCGTGCGATGGCGACACGCTGGCGCTGACCGCCGGAAAGCGCCTCGACGGAGCGCTCCATCAGGCCGGCAATACCCAGCGGTTCGCACAATGTGGCGACCGCCTGCCAATGAGCCGGTTTCGGGCGCAGCAGATTGAGCAGGTTGGTCAGCCGTGAGTGCTGGTCCAACCGGCCCATGAAGATGTTGTGGTAGACCGACAATTGCGGCACCAGTCCCTGGCGTTGAGGGCACCAGGCGGCCGCTACGTCGCGCTGTTGCAGCGCGGCGCGCAGGGCTTCCAGCAGCGTGGACTTGCCTGCGCCACTGGCGCCGAGCAGGGCGATGCGCTCGCCCGGCAGGAGGCGAATATCCAGATCACGCAAGACCACCTCGGCGCCATGGCCGAGGTGGTCTTGCGAAAGGTGTAGCAGTGGAGAGGGTGTTTCCTGGGTCATGAGCTCAGCGCAGCAGACCGAGCTGTTCACCGACGGTCTTGATCGGCGCGTAGTCATCGTTGCTGGCCGGAATGAAGCCGGAGCGCGGGAAGCTCTCGAGCAGGTCCGGGTCCTTCATATCCAGCAGTGCCGTGGTGACATGGGCGGTGAAGTCCGCGCCGAAGTGGCTGTCGGCATCGCCACGAATGGTCCACTGATAATCCGGGTAGGCCGGCGTCTGCCACAGCACCTGCACCTTGCTCGGGTCGACCTTGCCGTCCTTGACTGCCGCTTCCCACACCGCGAAGTTGACCGCGCCCACGTCATAGGTGCCGGCGGCGACCAGTGCGATGGTGCGTGAGTGGTCGCCGGAGAAACCGACGCGGCTGAACAGGGCGTCCGGCGCCTGCTGGAACTGCTCGCGCAGATAGTATTCCGGCATCAGGCGGCCTGAAGTGGAGGTCTTGGCGCCGAAGGTGAAGGAGTGGCCTTCGAGGGAGTCGGGCAGGGCGTCCAGCGGCTCGGCGGCATCGCCGGCCAACTTGAGGTCGCGACGCGCGATGAAGTAGCTGCGGAAGGCAGCGTCTTCCACGCCCTGGGCGATGGCGACGGAGCCCGGCACCATCTGACGAGCCTGAACGCCTGTCAGGCCGCCGAACCAGGCCATCTGGATCTGATCATTGCGGAAAGCGCTGACGGCGGCGCTGTAGGATTTGACCGGCACATACTCGACATCGACGCCCAGCTTCTCTTCCAGATAGTCGGCGACCTTGTCGAAACGCTCGACCAGGCGTGACTCGTCTTCATCCGGAATCGCCGTGAACTTGAAGGTGTCGGCCTGAGCCAGACTCATGCTCACGGGAAGGGCGGAAATCAGGGTCAGAGCAGCAGTGGCCAGCCAGCGCATGGGAAGCATCCTCAGCATTCACGACATGAGACATCATGCGGCGAGCACCGCATGTCAGGGGGTATGGCGCGTATTGTTGTGTCTTGATCACGCGGGTGCAAGCCCCGCGCCATGCCTGAAGGATCGCTCAAGTGGCGCTGAAGAGTCAGTAGCGCGTTGAATGGCTGCGCAGGAAGAGCTCATTTGCCGTGGCTGGGGCTGATGACTTGCTGGCTAATGCTCAAGACTCCGGTGGGAAACGGGTGTCCTTCAAGCTGTCCTTGATCTTCTTGAGGTGCTGCTGGAAGTCTTCTCCACGGCGCAGCGTCACGCCGGTGGCCAGCACGTCGATCAGGGCCAGGTGGATCATGCGTGAGGTCATCGGCATATAGATATCGGTGTCTTCCGGTGCCATGACTTCCAGCACTTCGGTGCACTCGCGCGCCAGCGGAGAGTCCGGTGCGGTGATGCCCAGTACCGCGGCGCCATTGCTGCGTGCGAGCTTGGCGATATCGACCAGCTCGCGGGTGCGTCCGGTGTAGGAGATGATCACGATCACGTCGCCGGTATGGCAGGCGGCGGCCACCATGCGCTGCATGAGCACGTCTTCATAGGCCATGACCGGCAGGTTGAAGCGGAAGAACTTGTGCTGGGCATCCGCCGCGACCGGGCCTGAAGCGCCAAGGCCGAAGAAGCAGATCTGCTTGGCCTGGCTCAGGTAGTCGACGGCGCGTTCGATGCGCCTGGGGTCCAGTGCGCGACGGGCATCGTCGAGCGCGGCCACGGTGGCGCCGAGAATCTTGTCGCCATAGGCGGCGGCATCATCGTTCTGATCGACACTGCGTGACACGTAGGGCGTGCCGCCGGCCAGACTCTGGGCCAGCTTGATCTTGAAGTCGGGGAAGCCCTTGGCATCGAAGTTGCGACAGAAGCGGTTGACGGTCGGCTCACTGACCAGTGAGGCCTGAGCGAGCGCCGCGATGCTCATGCCGGTGGCCGCAGCCGGGTCCGCCAGAATGACGTCGGCGACCTTGCGCTCGGAGCGATTGAGCTCGTCGAGACGTTCACGGATGCGATTGATGAGGTCGTGTACTGCCATTCGCCTGTTACCCTGCCATTGTGTAGTGAAATAACTACGTAATCTGGGCATCCTAGCCTCACTCGTCTGGTAGGCCAAGCATCTCTTTGGGTCACTTGCTGATCCAGGGGCGCGAAGGACGAGGTGAAAGCGAAAGCGCCGCTGACTACCACTTTTAGGTAAGTTTACCTATTTGTGGGGCGAATTGTCTTGAGTGACAGCGGCGTTATCGCTACATTTGTTGTTAATATAACCAGCCATGTATCGCCAACGCCTTCCCGGTGCCGTGTGTCATTCGAGCCTCTCCTCGCCGCGCCAGCCTGCGCAGCCTTCCAGGAAGCGGGTTCGAAGTCGCCCACCTTGTCGGTCATTTCGGCATACAGGGCAGTTTCGACGGGAGAAATCGGCGGCATGAGTTCCGACATCATTCCGGGCGTGGATATTGCCCTGTTCGGCGCCTTGGGCGACCTCGCCAAGCGCAAGCTATATCCAGCCCTCTATCACCTCGACCGTGACGGTCTGCTCGAGAAGGCAACCCGCCTGATCGGTCTGGCGCGTCAGGATGTCAGCCTCGAATCCTTCAAGGACACCGTGCAGGCGGCGCTCAAGGAGCGCGTCAAGCCGGAACACCTCGAGAAGGAATGCATCGAGCGCTTCCTCTCTCGCATCAGCTATGCGGCGCTGGACTTCAGTACCGTGGAAGGCTATTCCGCAATTGCCGACTGGCGTGTGGATGCCAAGGGCAAGCCGTCGCCGCGCCCGCTGATGATCTATCTTTCCGTACCGTCGCGTATCTACGGCGACATCAGCAGCAATCTGCAGGCGGCGGGCTGTCTCGACGAGCACTCGCGTGTCGTGGTCGAGAAGCCGATCGGTTCTGATCTGGAGAGCTCGCGCGTCGTCAACGACGCGATCGGCGCCGTCTTCCACGAATCCCAGATCTATCGTATCGATCACTATCTGGGCAAGGAAACCGTCCAGAACCTGATCGCGCTGCGCTTCGCCAACCCGATGTTCGGCAATCAGTGGAATCAGAACCAGATTTCCCACGTCGAGATCACCGTGGCGGAGAAGGTCGGCATCGAAGGGCGCTGGGGCTACTTCGATCAGGCCGGTCAGCTGCGTGACATGGTGCAGAACCACCTGCTGCAGCTGCTGTGTCTGATCGCGATGGATCCGCCGTCCAACCTGGACGCGGACGCCATTCGTGACGAGAAGGTCAAGGTGCTCAAGGCGTTGCGCCCGATCACCGGCGAGCGTCTCAACACGGATCTGGTGCGTGGTCAGTACATCGCGGGTGCCGTCGATGGCCAGCACGTGCCGGGCTACCTCGATGAAGAGGGTGCCAACACCGAATCCCAGACCGAGACCTTCGTGGCCTTCAAGACCGAAGTCTCCAACTGGCGCTGGGCCGGTGTGCCGTTCTACCTGCGGACCGGCAAGCGCATGCCGGAGAAGCTGTCACAGATCGTGATCCACTTCCGTCAGCAGCCGCACTACATCTTCGATCCGGACCAGCGCTCGCTGGCGGCCAACAAGCTGATCATTCGTCTTCAGCCGTCCGAAGGCATCTCCCTGCAGGTGCTGACCAAGGACTCCGGTCTCGACAAGGGCATGCGTCTGCGTCCGGGCCCGCTGGATCTCGACTTCAACAGCGCCTTCCCCAAGCGCCGTATTCCGGAAGCTTACGAACGTCTGCTGCTTGAGGTCATCAAGGGCCAGCAGTATCTGTTCGTGCGTCGTGACGAGATCGAACACGCCTGGCGCTGGGTCGATACCCTCATCGATGGCTGGGAATCCCGCGCCGCCACGCCGCGCCGTTATCCGGCCGGCTCCTGGGGGCCCGTCTCCTCGATCGCGATGATCACGCGCGACGGTCGCAGCTGGTATGAGGAGTATTGAGATGAGCGCCACCGTGACTGAGCAGGACCCGCGCGTACAGACCGCACACAGTCTCGCCGAGTATCTGGCCGCCGCCTTGCGTGCTGATCTCGACGTTGATCCGTCAGCGCGTGCGCTGCTGGTGGTTTCCGGCGGCTCCACGCCCAAGCCGCTGTTTGCCGCGCTGCGCGACAAGCCGCTGGATTGGTCGCGGGTCGATATCACCCTCGCCGATGAGCGTTGGGTGAGCGAAGACGCCGATGACAGCAATGCACGCTTCGTGCGTGAGCACCTGCTGAGCGGTGCGGCCAGTGCCGCCACCTTCCATCCGCTGACCAACGCCGAGGCAGAGCCGGAAGACGGTTGCGCAGAAGTGAGTGCTCGCATCGCGGCGCTCCCCTGGCCGGCCTCCGCGCTGATTCTCGGCATGGGCGGCGATGGCCACACGGCCTCGCTGTTCCCGGATGGCGACCGCCTGCAGGAAGCGATGACCAGTGCGGATTGCTGTGTCCCGATGCGTGCACCCAGCGTGCCGCAGGCGCGTATCACGCTGTCTCTCGAGCGTCTGCGCCAGACGCGTCGTACCGTGCTTCATCTCACGGGGACCGACAAGCAGGCCGTGCTGTCGCGCGCGCTGAGCGACGTCGAGGCGGTCAGTGAACTGCCGATTCGTGCCTTCCTGTCCGCGCCGCTGGCGCTTTACTGGGCCCCCTGACCACATCGGCCGCGGCCAGCCACAAGGGAGGCTGGCCGCGGCACAAGGAGAACGCCATGAGCTTTGAAAAACAGCTTCCGTCGACTCGTACCACCGAGATCGACAGCATCTGCCAGAAAGCCTCCGTGCTGCCGGTGATCGCCGTCGAGCGCATCGAGGACGCCGTACCGCTGGGCAAGGCCCTCTACGAAGGTGGCCTGACCGTACTGGAAGTCACGCTGCGCACCGATTGCGCGCTGGAAGCCATCCGCCTGATGCGTGAAGCGCTGCCCAACGCCAGCATCGGTGCCGGCACCGTGCTGACGCCGGAACAGTATCGCCAGGTGGAAGAGCTGGGTGTCGACTTCATCGTCACGCCGGGCACCACCGAAGCGCTGTACCAGTACGGCGTGACCAGCAGCGTGCCGATGCTGCCGGGTGTCGCGACCGTCTCGGAGCTGATGACGGGCTGGCAGTACGGTTACCGTCGCTTCAAGTTCTTCCCGGCGGAAGCCTCGGGCGGCGTCAATGCGATCAAGTCCTTCGGTGGCCCGATCAGCGAAGCTCGCTTCTGCCCGACTGGCGGCATTTCCCTGAGCAACGCCGCTGACTACCTCGCGCTCAAGAACGTGATGTGTGTCGGTGGTAGCTGGGTCGCGCCGCAGAAACTGATCGATGCGGGTGACTGGGATGGTATCCGCGAGCTGGCGCGTGAAGCCTCAGAGCGTTTCCACCGCTGAAGCCTGATATCTGGATGAGTGCTGGCCACTGATCCAGCGGTTGCCTGCCAACGTCATGCACGCCGTCGTGCTTGAGGCTGACAGGCTGCCAGTACTGCTCTCTCTCGACAGCTTGGCTGTTGCTTGTGACCCGTCTCTCGCGAGGCGGGTCTTTTTTATGCGCGTCATCTGGGGAGAGAGGCGAGGCTAACTTGTCTGGCTGGAGTCGCTGGGCTGGTTGTGATGTCGGTCTCAGCGCTGCGGCGTGCTCAGCTGGCGGTAGAGGTCATCCAGCAAGGGCAGGGCCAGCCCATGTCGGGCGGCAGTGCGGCGCAATGGGCCAAGGATCGCCTCGACCTCGGTAGGGCGACCGGCGAGCACATCCTGCAGCATCGAGGCGCGATTGTTGGCGGTCGCGCGGATGACCTGTTCGACCAGCGCCTGCCAGCCTTCCCCCGGGGCAGGGATGCCTTCGCTATCCAGTACCGCGCTGATCTCCTCGACCGCCTGGCGAACCATCGGGGCAAATGGCCGGTCACGCAGCTGGCCGTTGCGAATGCGATAGCGTGCCACCAGGGGATTGATCGCCGCATTGATCGCCAGCTTGTGCCACAGGCGAGTCTGGATGTCTGGCGTCTGCTCGCACGCAAACCCTGCAGCCTTGAGCCAGTCACCTTGCATGAGAGCGGCCTGATTGGACTGGCTGTCGTGATCGCCGTCACCGCCACTCTGCCATGCGCCCAGCCAGGTGTGGCCGCGCCCGGCGTGTTGCACGCCAAGGTGTTGGAGGTCATCCGCTGTTGAGCCATTGTCAGGCGTCGTGCTTGCGCCAGTCTCGGCTGGCAGCCAGGCGCCTTCGGTGGTGCTGGCGCATAGCAGGTTGGCGTGGCGTTCGGCCAGCCACGGCTGAGCGCTCAGGCCATTCTGCCAGCAGGTCACGGGAGTCCCGGGCGTGATATGTGGTGCCAGTTGCTGCCAGACGGCGGGTACACCGTGGGCCTTGGTCGTCAGCCAGATGGCGGAAGGCTTTCTGGATGGCGAGCCTTGCAGTGTGTCAATTGTTGAATAATTTATCTTTGCGCTAACAGTGTGTGATGCTGGCGTGGTCATGTCGAGCATGACCGCTTGCCCCGCCATTGCCTGACGCCCCAGCAGCAGGACACGCGGTAGCTCGGTTGCTCCCTGCTCACGCAGCTCTCGCTGGCGCGCTGCCATCAGTGATGCCGCCAGCAGGCGCCCGATGGCGCCCGGGCCGATGATCCACAGCCAGTTATCTTCCGGATCAGTCATTGTGTGCATATTCGTCATCTTGTCATGGAGAGCAGTGCAGTGCGTGAGCGCAGGAGGAGGCCGGTTGTACTTCACCTGACCCGCTGTCAGCTATCGGTCTTGCGCCGTGACCCAGTCTCTCGCTTGCGGGGACTTCTGGATGAGGCACTTTTACGAGAAGCGCCGTCCTTATTGCTGCCAGCAGTGCTGCCAGAAGCTGCCTTGCCAGAAGCGGTCTTGCCTGAAGAGCTGCCAGAGGCGCGCTTCTTGTAGGAGGTGGCCTTGCGACGCGAGCCGCTCTTGCCGCCGCCCTTGCGTGGCGCGGGGGTCGCACCGCCGACGCTGGCCAGTGCCGTGCTCAGACGGCTGGCGGAGCTATCGGCGAGCAGCGCACGCAGATCCACGATCAGCTCGCTCAAGAAGGGCGCCGCCGGGTCGCCTTGCTCGTGGATCATGCTCAGGCGTTGCTCCCACTGTGCGGTGCGCTCCGGACGCGATA
>NZ_CFDJES010000110.1:0-9912 GCF_983723665.1 Cobetia sp.
GCCTCGGGCACCTCGGCGAAGGTGTCGCAGTCGAGCACCTTGAGCGGGATGTGATAGCCGGCGAGTGCCTGTTGCAGGACATGCAGGCCGCGGCGCAGGAAGTCGAGCTTGTTGGCGCCGTGGCCGTGCTCGACCCACTGCGCCAGGCAGGGGGCGACGACGGCCACGACCGGGCCGCGTGCGGCAGCCTGCGAGAGAGCAGTGTTGTCGTGTACGCGCAGATCACTGCGCAGCCAGACCAGCTGCAGGGGAGCCCCCGCTGGTGCGGAGGCGGGGGAAGAGGCGGATGGTGAGTCAGATGACATCGGGGCTCCTTGGCGATCGGTGAAACCAATGCCGAGCAGGAGCCTGCGATCAACGTGCCATCAAGGACCTCAGGCGAGCGACCGCCTGAATCGGGTCGGCCCCCAGGCCTTCAATGGGCCCGTCTACCAGCTCCTGCTGGCGAATCTGGGCGGCCGGGCCAGCGATGGCCAGCGGCACGCTCAATTGTTCTGCGACCCGCGGCAACTGACGGCGCATGACATCCGAGCGCTCGGCCTGGGTGCCGACCAGCACCACGGCCTGTGCCTGCAGGCGCTCTGCGGCCAGCGGCAGCTCCGCCAGCGGCAGTGGGCCATCCAGCAGGCTGACGTGATAGCCGGCGTCGCTGGCGACCAGCGCGAACAGCAGCAGCCAGCTCAGGCCCGGTTCTTCCGGCAGGCGCGTCAGCGTGATGTGCGGGGCGTGACGCTCCTGATTGGCAAACACCAGCCGGGCACCGATGCGCGAGCGCAGGAAGCTCTCGAAGAAGCACTGGGCCAGGCGGGTGCCGAAGGTGGCGGTACCGCGCTCCTCGAGCTGCTCGAGCAGCGGACGCCACAGGCGCTCGACCACGCTGCTGACCGGGTACAGTGCCAGACTCTGGTTGTACAGCTCGGCCAGGCGCGCCTCGTCCTGGGCGTCGATGGCGGCCAGTGCCAGCTGCTGCTGGCCGTTCCAGCTGCCTTCGTCCGGCATCGGCGTGCTTTCCGGCTGCGGCTGGTCGAGCAGCTCGCGTACCTGGCTGACAGGTACTCCGCGGTTGAGCCACTGCAGGATGTGTTCGATCCGCTCGATGTCCTCGCGGGCATACAGGCGATGCCCCTTGGGCGTGCGGCGGGGCTCGATCAGTCCGTAGCGGCGTTCCCAGGCTCTCAGCGTGACCGAATTGACGCCGGTCAGGCGAGAGACTTCGCGGATCGGAAACAGCGGCGAACTGGCAGTTTCCGTGGCCTTGTCAGTCATGAATGGTGTTACCTCTGGCGGTGACGAGGCATCCCGGGTGAAGCACAGGTGAGGACGACACACAGGGTAAAGTTGAAGTGTCGTCACTTGGGGCGCTGTGGGATACCGGCAATGCATCTTGTGCACTAGCTGTACATGTGGGCATCAGGATGGCGCAGCCGCCAGAGCCTGACAAGAGGCAAGCTGCGTCGCATCCTCGGTGCGCATGTTTTGAAGGTGCATCACAGCGCCTTTGACGCCGAAGGTCCCGTCATGAAATCGGCCGTCTAGGCGTTGTCCTGTTGCTCCACAATCTGGATCAAGGCCTCGACAAAGGCCGGATGTGCACCCACCGGGTCAAGCAGACTGATGGGGCAGTCGGGGTGCTGGCGCTGCGAGTCTTCCAGCATGGCGGGCACGTCCTCGCGCAGATGACGGCCGGCCGCGAAGAACAGCGGCAGGATGTCGATACGCGCGGCACCGTCTGCCGCCAGGGCATCGATGGTGTCGGTCAGCAGCGGATCGCACAGCTCCATATAGGCCAGGCGCGTCGGGCGCTTGAGGCGGGAAGCCAGCGTGGCTTCCAGTGCCTCGAAGGGCTCGCGCCAGCGCGGGTCACGTGACCCATGGGCCAATAGAATCAAGGCGTTGTCGTGATCTGTGGACGTAGTCATGCAGCTATCCTGTGGGCGATGAGGGGTCGCGGCAGCGTATCAGCTGTCGGCGAGGGTGTTGAGCAGCTGTTCGGCTACCTCGTGCCCTGACAGCCAGGCGTCCTCGACGCGCGGGCCACGCAGGGCGTCTCCGGCCAGCCATAGCCCGGATGACCCCTGGCCATAGCCCTTCTGGTCATAGACATTGTGGACATGGGCATTGTGGCCGGCTGCCGCTGAGGTCTGCGGCAGCGTCTGGGTCGGGTGAGCGTAACGCCAGCGATGCGCCGTGAGGGTGACCTTGCCCTGGCTCCAGCTAGGTGCCAGCTCACGGAGCTCCGGCAGTGCCTCGAAGGCCTGCCACAGCAAGGTCGCGACTTCCTGTGGCGACTTCTCGAGATTCGCTCGGCTCCAGCCGGCGGTCGCCAGCAGGCTCAGGGTTTCCCGTGCATGCGTCGGTGGCTGGCGGCCGGGACGCGAATGCTGGCGCATCACGCAGCGCAGCGGGCCATCATCACCGCGACTGACCAGCAACCCTTGCCAGTCAGCGTCGCCTCCCAGTGCGGGTAGCGGCGTCTCCAGAGTGGCCATCAGTGTCCAGGTCGGCGCCATCTCCACCTGCGCCAGCGCCTCACTCAGGACTGGGGCCAGCGAGTCCTCGGCGAGCGCCACCCCCTGGGCGTCGGTGCCGGCCGTGCTCAGCAGGGCGCGTGCCTGCGGCACCGGTGCGCTGATCACCACGTGATCGAAGGGGCCGTGCTGATCACCGTCGCTGTCCTCGAGCCGCCAGCGCTTGCCTGATGCTGTGCCTTCGTCCGCGATCAGGCGCGTGATGCGCGTTTCGCTGTGCAGACTGGCGTGGGCCGGCAGCTGTTCACTGAGGTGGCGGCTCAGGGCGCTCATGCGCGGACTGGCCACGTAGCGGGTGGAATCATCGCGCAGCCGCTTCCATTGGCTCTCGTCAGACGCCGACTTGCCGAGGCTCAACAGTCTCTCACCCCAAGTTGCGACGACGCCTGCGGCCCGCCACTGCTCGAGCGCGGACTGGAAGCGTGGATCACGCGCCGTGAAGTATTGCGCGCCGATGTCGATGGGGCCTTCGCTCGTGCGGCGACTGGCCAGGCGTCCGCCGGGGCCGCGTGCCTTCTCGAATATCGTCACCGCATGGCCCTGTGCGGCCAGTCGGGTGGCGGCGGACAATCCGGCGATACCGGCACCGATGATGGCGATGGACGATACTGGCATCTGGAGGCGACTCCTGCGCGGGCGGTGTTCAGGGGGTACGGGTCGTCATGTGACCCGACAGCAGATACGCTAAAGTTAACTTCTTGCGCATAATTGTACAATATAAGTATAGATTTATGGCGGAAGTCGGCACACTCGATGCTTCATCGCCGAGGAGGGCAACATGCGAATATTGATAACAGGTGCAACGGGGTTCGTCGGCCAGGCGCTGTGTCAGTCACTGGCTGCTGCGGGCCACTCGCTGGCGGTCGTATCGCGCCGCCCGGAGCGTGCTGAGCGCCAGTTTGCCGACCTGGGGCTGACGGTGGTCGCGGCGGATTCGTCACTGGCCTTCAAGGATTGGCAGCCTGAGGGCATCGTCAATCTGGCGGGGGAGTCGATAGCCGGGCGGCGCTGGAGCGAGGATCACAAGCGTGAGCTACGGCGTTCGCGGCTGGAGGCCACCGAGCATCTGGTGATGCTGTGTCAGCAGCTGGCCGCCGAAGGCCATCCGCCGCAGGTGATGGTGTCCGGTTCGGCGATGGGCTATTACGGCGCACAGCCCAGGGCGGGCGAGCCGGACGATGTCGAGATCGACGAGCAGGCGACGCCCCACGACGATTTCAATCACCGCCTGTGTCGCGACTGGGAGGCGGCCGCCATGCCCGTCACCGAATACGGCGTGCGGCTGGCCATCATCCGCACTGGCCTGGTGATGGAGGCCGATGGCGGCACGCTGGCCAAGCTGCTGACGCCCTTCAAGCTCGGGCTCGGAGGACGGCTGGGCGATGGACGCCATTACATGCCGTGGATCCACCGCCACGACATGATTCGCATCATCGAGCGTCTGCTGGCGGATGACAGTCTCAGCGGCGCCTTCAATGCCAGCGCGCCGCATCCGGTCACCAACATGGGCTTCACCCACGCTCTGGCTCGCGGTCTGGGGCGTCCGGCGATCCTGCCGCTGCCGGCCAAGGCGCTTGAGCTGGGGCTGGGGGAGATGAGCACCCTGCTGCTGGAAGGCGCCCGCATGGTGCCGGCGCGTCTGCTGGCTGCCGGCTTCACCTTCGACTACCCGACCCTCGACGTGGCCTTCGCCGATATCCTGTCACGCAAGTGAGCCTTGGCAGCAAGGCGACGCTAGAAGGGCAGCGGCGCTTCCAGCACCAGTGGCGGTGCCTCGCCGTCGCTGGCTGGCGGAATCACCAGGCGCGCCGCATGCAGCAACAGGCGCGGGCTGGCATTGAGTGCCGCTCCGCGCGCATAGAAGCCATCGCCGATGATCGGATGGCCGAGCGCCAGCATATGCAGGCGTAGCTGGTGTGAGCGCCCGGTATGCGGTGTCAGTGCTACACGACTGGCGGCGAGGGTCTGAGGCGTACCATCCGGGCGCTGGCCCTCGAGCGTCAGACGCTGCTCGACCCGATAATGCGTCAGGGCCGACTTGCCATGCGTGAAGTCGACGATCTGACGCGGGCGGCGTGGCCAGTCACAGCGCAGCGGCAGGGCGATACTGCCCTCGGCGGGCGTGAGATGACCTGCCACCACGGCCAGATAGCGTTTCTCGATGGTGCGCGACTGGAAGAGCCGCGACAGCCGCCGCTGGCCCTCGACATTGCGCGCCACCAGCAGCACCCCGGAGGTCGCCACATCCAGACGGTGCACGGCGCGGGTATCGTCGCTCAGCTGGCACAGGCGCGAATGGACACTGTCGAAGCGCGAGGGATCACGCCCCGGCACCGAGGGCAGCTCGGCCGGCTTGTCGATGGCCCACCAGTCATCGCCCGCCGCCAGCAGCGATAGCCCCACCTTCGCGACACGCTCGCCTTCCTCGGCCAGGCGCTCTCCCTGCCAGCTCTGCCCTGACGCTGCCTCGTCGCTCTCTGGATATGATCTCGCCATGAGGGTGCTCTGTAGTAATGAAACGATAGGGTGAAACGAAAGGGATGCAACGAAAGTGATGGGCCGCGAATCGCGAAGCGCAGGCGATGGCATCGTCGCGGCCGCTGGTCGATCTGGCAAGTCCAGCGGGCCATTGTCGCTGGCGCACACGGCAAAACGCCCCACCTGCCGATGGCAGGTGGGGCGTTTCAGGTGCATCACTGACGCCTGCGGTCAGCTCAACGCTCGTGGGCATCCACGGTGACGATGACGCGCACGCTGTCCAGACGCAGACGGGTGGTCTCGATGGCACCATCCAGTGCGGCACGCTCCTGACGCAGCGCTTCGAGCTCTTCCTCGCGCACGGCCGGGTTATGGCTGGCCAGGGCCTCCAGGCGCGCCAGTTCGGCACTGAGCTGCTCGCGCATCTGCTGCTGGGCCTGCTCGACGATGGTCGGCAGTTCGCGCTCGGCTTCCTGTTCGGCATCACTCATCAGCTTGCGCAGCGTGGCGTGGTTCTGCTTGATCAGGTCGCGCGCGACCGCCTTCTTGACTGGCTTGAGGTTCTTGGCCAGTCCGCCGAAGGAGACCTTGTCGGACAGGTTGCTGCCGGTTTCATCCAGCAGGACACGGATGGCGGTCGGCGGCAGGAAGCGGCCCAGACGCAGGCCGCGCGGCGCGGTGGACTGGGTGCGGAACACCACTTCCGTCATCAGGCGGCCACCGGGAATCGCCGGGTGCTTGAGCAGCGCCAGCGCGGTGTTGCCCATCGAGCCATCCAGGATGCGGACCAGCATCTCGCGTACCAGCGGGTGCTCCCACGACAGATGCTGCACGTCTTCGCGTGACAGCGCGGTGGCGCGGTCACTGGTGACGCTGAAGCCTTCCTCGCCCTTCACCAGCCCCGGCAGGCCGTCGAGCATGTGCGGGCCCGGTGCCAGATAGGTGATGCCGTCGCCGAGGTCCCGGCTCTCGATGCCGAAGATGTCGAAGGCGCGCTCCAGATAGCCGGGCAGTGCTTTGTCGTTGTCCAGCGTCTCGATGGCGGCGATGACTTCCTCGGCGCGCTCGTGACGGCAGGCATTGAGTTCCAGCAGGCGGTTGCGGCCGGACTGACGCTCTTCCTGCAGGGCGTCGAAGCGCTCGCGGGTCTGCTCGATGATGCTGTCGATCTCTTCGCTGTCGAGCAGGGCTTCTTCCAGCTCGTCGCCGAACTGGGCGTAGAGCTCGCTGCCGATGCCGTGCGGCGCGCTGAAGGCATCCATGCCGTCACGGTACCAGCGCAGCAGCTGGGCACCCGGCGAGCCTTCGAAGACCGGCACGTGGATCTCGATCGGGAACTGCTGACCGATGCGATCCAGACGCCCGATGCGCTGTTCGAGCTGGTCCGGATGTACCGGCAGGTCGAACATCACCAGGTGGTGACAGAACTGGAAGTTGCGACCTTCCGAGCCGATTTCCGAGCACACCAGCAGCTGCACGCCTTCCTCTTCGGAGGTGAAGGCCGCGGCGGCACGGTCGCGCTCGACCAGGCTCATGCCCTCATGGAAGACCGGTGCATGCACGCCGCCCAGCACGCGCAGGCCTTCGGACAGCTCACGCGCGGTATCGGCGGTATGGCAGATCACCAGCGCCTTCTCGTTGCCGAGGTCGGTCAGGGTTTCCAGCAGCCACATGACGCGCGGGTCGATCTGCCACCAGGGCTCCGCGTTCATGCGGTCATCGGGCAGGGCGCGATACATCTCGTCGAGGAACAGCACCACCTCGGGGTGGTTCATGCCGGTCTCGATCAGCAGGTCATCGAGATAGTCCTCGTCACGCTCCAGCTTGCGTACCACGCGACGGTAGGAGGAGGGTAGCTCAAGCTCGTGGACGTGCAGGCGACGCTCGGGGAAGCCGGCGACATGGGTGCGTGAGTTGCGGAACATCACGCGGCCGGTGCCGTGGCGGTCGAGCAGCTGGTCGCGCAGCTGGCGACGCGCGCTGTCGCGCTGGGCATCGTCGGCATCGCTGTCCATCAGGGTGTCGAGCAGGGCGCGGCTGTCGCTGTCATCCAGCACGCTGGCGAGGCTGTCGAGACCGGACTGATCGGCGGGCAGCGCTTCCAGGGCATCGATGGCGCTGGCGACGGCGACATAGCCCTGTTCCTCGGCTTTGAAGCGCTCGATGTCGTGATAGCGCTCCGGGTCGAGCAGGCGCAGGCGCGCGAAATGGCTCTCGAGTCCCATCTGCTCCGGTGTGGCGGTCAGCAGCAGCACACCGGCGGTCTGACGAGCGAGGGATTCGACACAGGCGTAGCCCGGGCCGACCTTGTCTTCGCTCCAGTCGAGGTGGTGGGCCTCATCGACGATCAGCATGTCCCAATCGCAGGCAGCAGCCTGGACCTGACGCGACGGGTTGGCGAACAGCCAGTCCTGGCTGGCCAGAATGATCTGGTTGCCTTCGAAGGGGTTGCGCGTGCCGTAGGCCTTGCACTGCTCCTCGTCGAGCAGCGAGACATCCAGCGCGAAGCGGCGCAGCATCTCGACCAGCCACTGGTGGGTCAGGCTCGCCGGTACCAGGATCAGCGCACGGCTGGCGCGGCCGCTGAGCAGCAGGCGGTGCAGGATCAGGCCGGCTTCGATGGTCTTGCCGAGGCCGACTTCATCGGCCAGCAGTACGCGCGGCGCGTGACGGCGCGAGACTTCATCGGCGATGTAGAGCTGGTGCGGCACCAGATCGACCTTGGGGCCGGACAGGCCCAGCGCCGGGCTCTGCTCGACACGATGGAAGTGGCGCAGGGTGCGGTAGCGCAGGTCGAACCAGTCATTGCGGTCGACCTGGCCGGTCAGCAGGCGATCACGTGCCTGATTGAACTGCATCTTGTCGTTCAGGCGGGCTTCGGGAAGCTCGATGAGCTCGCCGGCATGCTCGCCGTTGCGTTCACAGATGTAGACGATCTGGCCGCGCACTTCCTTGAAGTCATCGACGACCAGCCATTCGCCATCGTCGGACTGGATGCGGTCGCCATTGCCGAAGGCCACCCGGGTAAGGGGCGCTTCGCGCAGACTGTAGGTTCGGGTTTCTTCGCTGGCGGCAAAGAGCACGGTGACGGTACGGAAGTCGACATTGAGGATGGTGCCAAGGCCGAGATCAGCCTCGCCGTCACTGATCCAGCGCTGACCGGGAATGAAGTCGCTCATGAAGCCTCGGGGTAGGACAAAGACGGGAATCGGGAATACAGGGGCGCGGTATCTTACCGGATCAGACGCCGTGGCTTAAGCGCCTTTTCTTGTGGCGAGCGTCTTTGTCGTGCCGAGCGAGGCCACCAGCGTGTCGCTCTATGGCCGCGACTCCGGTAGCAGGGCGTCCAGCTGGGCGCGGCTCAGCTCGCCGATATGACGCTCGATCAGCTGTCCGTCGCCATCGAAGACGAGGGTCGCGGGCAGTCCCTGCGCCTCGGCCAGCGCCATCAGTTGCATGGCGGGGTCGAGCAGCGCGTACTCGAGCGTCAGCTGTTCGCTTTTCAGAAAGCGGGTCACCGCCAGTGCCTGCTCGCCCTGATTGGCGAGTACCACGGTGACGCCGGGTCTCTGATCAGCCTCTGCCAGCAGTGGCATCTCGCGCCGGCAGGGCGGGCACCAGGTGGCCCATAGATTGACGATCACGCGCTCGTCCTGGATGTCATTCAGTGCCACGGGGCGGCGGTCCAGATGATTGAGGGTGATGGCAGGCATTGCCTCGATGGCGGAGTCATTGCCCAGCGGGTCGAGTTGCTTGAGGCCGAGGAAGGCGGTCAGCCCCAGGGTCAGACTGCCCAGCGCGATGACCTGGCGAATCGCGCCATGCCGGCGCAACAGCCACAGGCTGGCCAGGGTCGCGGCCAGCATGCCGCCGAGCAGGTGGTAGCCCGGTTGCCATAGCTTGAGGATATCCAGCGGTGCCTGCTGATAACTTGCCCAGTGCAGCGCGACATGAGTGAGGCGCGCGCCGATCACCCAGCTGACCAGCATGCGATTGAACCAGCGCGAGGGGCTCAGCGGGGGAGAATCGTGAGCGGGCGCGGTCGTGCCCCTGGCGTGCATGCGTGCCAGCAGACGAATCAGCAGCGAGAACTCGATCAGCATCACCAGGGCTGCCACGAAGGCATAGAGGCGTTCGACGGAAATCAAGGCAGGGCCCAGGGCGATGGCATCCATGCGGTTATCCTCTGGCGGTGTCCGGGGGAGCGTTCAGGGCAGCAATACCTGTCGGCCTGCGTGTGGCAGGCGCTTGGCAAACGCTCGGCAGGCGCTGCAGTCGCGAGGCTCGAGTATGCGATAATCGACGGACTTCGACATCCACGCCTCGCGCGCTGAGCATGGCTCTGCCGCCGAGGACGCTCCAAGGATATCCCCATGTTGTCACATCATTATGACCGTAGCCGTGCGATCGCCGTTGCCAGTCAGGCCAGCGGCCTGATCGCCATCGTCGCGCTGGAGACCTGGCTTGGCGATGCCGCCCGCCCTTGGCAGGGGCTGGTATTCGCCCTGATGCTGGCCTTCGGTCTCGGCCTTGGCCTGCGCAGTTACTACCTCAAGCAAAAGGCCCGCCGCGACCGTGAACGTGCTGGTCGCGAGCGGGCCCGCAAGGCGAGTGACAGCTGGATGTCCGACTGACTCGCCGCTCGATACGGTTCAGTGCGCGCCATGAATCAGTAACTTTGCAGCCGGTAGCCGTCGCGCTCCATGCAGTATTTCAGCAGTGTCTGCTCCTCGTTGGCGGACTTGTCGGTCAGGCCAAGCTCGTACTGGCAGCCCGCATAGGTACTGTGGGCTTGTGTGCTGTTGGCGCCGGGCTTTTCCCATTGGGCGCGCGGGCTGGCGCAGGCGGAGAGCAGTGAGGTCAGCAGCAGGGACAGCAAGGCAAGACGCAGTGTGTGCATGGGGCA
>NZ_CFDJES010000111.1:0-9577 GCF_983723665.1 Cobetia sp.
TCGGTTCAGTGCCAAACTGGACAGCGTTCGAGAATTTCGGCAGAATCCGCGTCACTACGGCAACAGCCTACGCTCAATAGGTAAACGTCGTGGATAGTGACGGTATCTTTGCATTTTCTTCATGGGTTAACAGCTCAATGAGCCTGGTGCTCGAGCACGGCTGACACAAGGGACTTTCATGGCGCGCATCCTGGTACTCAACGGCCCCAATCTCAATCTTCTGGGGACCCGTGAACCCGAGGTGTATGGCACCACCACGCTGGAGGATATCCACCAGCGTCTGGTCCAGCGCGCCAGCGCGGCCGGCCATCAGCTGGACTGGCTGCAGTCCAATGCCGAGCATGTGCTGATCGAGCGTATCCACCTTGCCCGTGAAGATGGCACCGCCATCATCCTGATCAATCCGGCGGCCTTTACCCATACCAGCGTTGCGCTGCGCGATGCGCTACTCGGCGTCGCACTCCCGTTCATCGAGCTGCACCTTTCCAATACCCATGCCCGCGAGCCGTTCCGCCACCATTCGTATCTTTCCGATGTGGCACGCGGCGTGATCATGGGCTTTGGCGCTCGAAGCTATGACATGGCGCTTGACGCCGCCCTGGACGATCTCGCGCAGTAAGGGCACGTCCAGAGCGGTGTTCACGCACCGCCATCAGGCCTCATCACTGCCTGATACCAGGATTCACCGGCCATCGCCATGGTCGGGACAGCCGTCGGGGCTGTCGCCCGCAGCCGCCGCTATCACGGCTGCACACCCCCATTTCCAGCCACATTTACATCGGGATTAATTTCATGGATATCCGCAAGGTCAAGAAGCTGATCGAGCTGCTCGAAGAGTCCAACATCAGCGAAATCGAGATCCAGGAAGGCGAAGAGTCCGTTCGCATCAGCCGCCATCCGCAGGGCTTCGCCCAGCAGCCGATGATGCAGGCCCCGATGATGATGCAGCAGCAGCCGATGCAGCAGGCCGCTCCGGCAGCCGCTGGCGCCGCTGAAGCACCGGCCGCTCCGGCAGCACCGGCTGCGCCGCAGGGTCACACCATCAATTCCCCGATGGTCGGCTCCTTCTACCGTTCTCCGGCGCCGGGCTCCAAGGCCTTCATCGAAGTCGGCCAGAGCGTCAAGAAAGGTGATACCGTCTGCATCGTCGAAGCCATGAAGATGATGAACCAGATCGAAGCCGACAAGGATGGCGTCGTTGAAGCCATTCTGATCGAAGACGGCGAGCCGGTTGAATTCGACCAGCCCATGATCGTCATTTCCTGATCCCAACGGACACGTCACCATGCTCGACAAGGTACTGATTGCCAACCGCGGCGAGATCGCCCTTCGCATCCTTCGCGCCTGCAAGGAACTGGGCATCAAGACGGTAGCGGTGCACTCCAAGGCCGACCGCGACCTGATGCACGTCCGCCTGGCGGATGAAGCTGTGTGCATCGGCCCGGCCTCCTCTGCCAAATCCTATCTCCACATCCCGGCGCTGATCGCAGCCGCCGAGGTGACGGACGCCGACGCCATCCACCCGGGCTACGGCTTCCTGTCAGAAAATGCCAACTTCGCCGAACAGGTCGAACGTTCCGGCTTCGCCTTCATCGGCCCGCGCGCTGACACCATCCGCATGATGGGTGACAAGGTCGCGGCCATCGAGGCGATGAAGCTGGCCGGCGTTCCGACCGTGCCGGGTTCCGACGGCCCGGTGCCGGAAGACGAAGACGAGATGTACGCCATCGCCGAGCGCATCGGCTATCCGGTGATCATCAAGGCCGCCGCTGGCGGTGGTGGTCGCGGCATGCGCGTGGTGCACTCCAAGGCCAGCCTGCTGTCCTCGGTGAGCATCACCCAGGGTGAAGCGGCCGCGGCCTTCGGCGACGGCACGGTGTACATGGAGAAATTCCTCCAGAACCCGCGTCACGTCGAAGTCCAGGTACTGGCCGATGGCCAGGGCAACGCCATTCATCTGTATGACCGCGACTGCTCCCTGCAGCGTCGTCACCAGAAGGTGCTGGAAGAAGCACCGGCGCCGCAGCTGGACGAAGAAGCGCGTGCCAAGGTACTCAAGTCGTGCACCGATGCCTGCATCGAGATCGGCTACCGTGGCGCCGGCACCTTCGAGTTCCTGTACGAGAACGGCGGCTTCTACTTCATCGAGATGAACACTCGTGTTCAGGTCGAGCACCCGGTGACAGAAATGGTCACTGGCATCGATATCGTCAAGGAACAGCTGCGCATCGCCTCCGGCCTGCCGCTGTCCGTGAAACAGGAAGATATCGAGCTGCGCGGTCACGCCTTCGAGTGCCGTATCAATGCCGAGGATTCGCGCACCTTCATGCCGTCTCCGGGCAAGGTCGAGCTCTATCACGCGCCGGGCGGTCTGGGCGTGCGCATGGACTCGCACCTGTACTCCGGCTACACCGTTCCGCCGCACTACGACTCCCTGATCGGCAAGCTGATCACCTGGGGCGAGAGCCGCGAGATCGCACTGACGCGCATGCGCAATGCCCTCGACGAGCTGCTGGTGGAAGGTATCAAGACCAACACTGACCTGCAGAAGGATCTGGTGCGTGATGCCGGCTTCCAGGAAGGTGGCGTCAACATCCATTATCTGGAGAAGAAGCTGGGCCTGTAAGACGCCCCGCTTGAGATCGGTGACGCGTGTTGCCGATAGACGCACGACAGAAGGGTGGCCTCGGCTGCCCTTCTGTCGTCTGTGCCCTCCTCCCCTTTCTTATCGCCCATCGACAGGAGTCACCATGTCCTGGCTGCAACTCAAGGCGCGTATCGCCCCCGACCACGCCGAGATTCTCGAGCATCTGCTGATGGAAGAAGGCGCCTGCGCCATCACGCTGCAGGATGCTGAAGACCAACCGCTGTTCGAACCGGACCTCGGCAGCACGCCGCTGTGGAGCGAGACTGTCCTCACTGGCCTGTGGGATGGTACCGAAGGCATCGAGGCCATGCGCGAGCGGGTCAAGGCCGGCTGGGCGGCGCTGATTCCCGATGAGCCCTGCCCGGAGATCGAGGTCGAGATCCTCGAGGACCGTGACTGGGCCCGTGAATGGATGGACGGTTTCGAGCCGCTCAAGATGGGCCAGCGCCTGTGGATCGTGCCCAGCTGGCACGATGCGCCGGAGCAGGACGCCGTCAACCTGATGCTCGATCCGGGCCTGGCCTTCGGCACCGGCACCCACCCGACCACCGCCCTGTGCCTGGAATGGCTCGATGGGCTGGCCGTCGATGGCAAGCTCGCCCAGCACAGCGTGCTCGACTTCGGTTGCGGCTCCGGCATTCTCGCCATCGCCGCGCTCAAGCTCGGCGCGGTGGATGCGCTGGGCACCGATATCGACCCGCAGGCGCTGCAGGCCTCGCGTGAGAACGCCCAGCGCAATGATGTCAGCGACCAGCTGACCCTGTGCTACCCGGACCGCCTGCCGGACGCGGGCTATCAGATCGTGGTCGCCAACATCCTGGCCGGCCCGCTGGTCGAACTGGCTCCGCAGATCGCGGGCAGCGTCGCCCCAGGTGGCCTGTTGGCGCTCTCCGGCATTCTCGCGCCCCAGGCGGGAGAGGTGCTCGACGCCTATCGTGAAGCCGGCCTGATCATGGAAGAGCCCAGCGAGCGCGATGGCTGGGTACGCCTCAATGGTCAGCGTCCACTGATGGGCTGAGCCACGCCATGAGCGCCGCAGCCGCGCAGGGAGAACGCATCCGCGATGCATTGTGGATGAAATAGCCCTTCAAACCCTGCGGCGCTCTAGGTATCATGACGCCCCCGCGAATCCCTGACACGACAGCGACTCGCGCGCCTGACACCACTCGCATGACACGAGACCCATGACCGATACCCCGCTTCCCGCCGACCTGCCCCGCATCGGCGTACATCAGCTTCCCAATCGCGTGATTCTGGCCCCGATGGCCGGTGTTACCGATCGCCCGTTCCGACAGCAATGTCGTGAGCTGGGCGCCGGGCTGGTGGTATCGGAGATGGTGACCAGTGACAAGCGGCTGTGGAATACCGTCAAGTCACGCACGCGCATGAACCATGCCGGCGAACCTGGCCCGCGTGCCGTGCAGATCGCCGGCGGTGATGCAGCCATGCTGGCCGAGGCCGCGGCGCTCAACGCCGAGATGGGTGCCGAGATCATCGACATCAACATGGGCTGCCCGGCCAAGAAGGTCTGCAACAAGGCCGCCGGCTCTGCCCTGATGCGCGACGAGAAGCTCGTCGGCGAGATTCTCGATGCCGTGGTACGCGCCGTGGACGTGCCGGTCACGCTCAAGATGCGCACCGGCTGGTGCGAAGAGACGCGCAACGCCATCGCCATCGCGCGCATGGCCGAAAACGCCGGCATCCAGGCGCTGTCCGTGCATGGTCGCACTCGCCAGCAGAAATATACCGGTGAGGCCGAATACGACACCATCGCCGCCGTGAAGGCCGCGGTGTCGATTCCGGTCTTCGCCAATGGCGATATCGACAGCGGCGAGAAGGCGCGACATGTGCTTGACTATACGGGCGCCGACGCCGTGATGATCGGCCGTGCGGCCCAGGGCAATCCCTGGATCTTCCGCGAGATCAATCACTACCTGGCCACCGGCCAGGTAGCCTGTGGCCCGAGCGATGCGGAGCGCGCCCTCGTGATGCGCACCCACCTCGAGGCCCTGTACGAATTCTACGGTGACTACATGGGAACGCGCATCGCGCGCAAGCATGTGGGCTGGTATCTGGCGACGCGGGAGGATGGCAGTGAGCTCAAGCGCCACTTCAATCCCCTCGAGGAGCCGGAACAACAGCGCCAGTTCCTGACCCGCCTGTTCGGCGAGCCGGAAGGCATCGCCCGCACCGAGACGCAAGGAAGTCACGCAGCATGACCAGCAGGCACCCTCTTTCACCCGACGACGCAAGCCAGGCCACCCTGATGACGCCCGTGCGGCACCATCAGACCCTGCGCGAGGCGGTCGAGCACTCCATGGCGCGCTACTTCGCCCACCTGGATGGCGAGCAGGTCACCGACCTGCATGCCATGGTGATGGCCGAGGTCGAGGCGCCGCTGCTGGAGGCGGTGATGGCCCACGCGCAGGGCAACCAGACCCGCGCCGCCGAGATGCTGGGCCTCAACCGAGGCACACTGCGCAAGAAGCTCAAGCAGTTTGATCTGATCTGACCCCGCCGGGGCACCTTTACAGGTGCCCCGGCGTCTTTTTGTTGATCCACGAGTGGAGCATCATGCAAGCCAAGCCCCAAGCCATCCGTCGCGCCCTCCTGAGTGTTTCCGACAAGACCGGAATCGTCGAATTCGCTCGTGCCCTGGACGCCCGCGGCGTCGCCCTGCTGTCCACTGGCGGTACCTTCCGCCTGCTCAAGGACAACGGCCTTGCCGTCACGGAAGTGTCCGAGCACACCGGTTTCCCGGAAATGATGGATGGCCGGGTCAAGACCCTGCACCCGAAGATCCACGGTGGCATTCTCGGCCGTCGCGGCCAGGATGATGCGGTGATGGCCGAGCACGGCATCGACCCCATCGACATGGTCATCGTCAATCTGTACCCGTTCGCCGCTACCGTGGCCAACCCGGATTGCTCGCTGGAAGACGCCATCGAGAACATCGATATCGGCGGCCCGACCATGGTGCGTTCCTGCGCCAAGAACCACGCCCACACCACCATCGTCGTCAACGCCTCGGATTATGACCGCGTGATCGCCGAGATGGATGCCAACGACAACGCCGTCAGCGATGGCGCGCGCTTCGATCTGGCCGTGGCCGCCTTCGAGCACACCGCCGCCTACGATGGCGCCATCGCCAACTGGCTGGGCCAGCGTGTCGAAGGCGGCAGCGAAGGCCTGCCGCGTCAGTACAACGTCAGCCTGAGCAAGAAGCAGGACATGCGTTACGGCGAGAACCCGCACCAGAAGGCGGCCTTCTACGTCGAGGACGGTGCCACCGAGGCCAGCGTCGCCACGGCCGTGCAGGTGCAGGGCAAGGCGTTGTCCTACAACAACGTCGCCGACACCGATGCCGCCTTCGAGTGCGTCAAGGCCTTCGACGAGACCGCCTGTGTCATCGTCAAGCACGCCAACCCGTGTGGCGTCGCCATCGGCGAGTCTGCCCTGGCCGCCTACGAGCGTGCCTTCCAGACCGACCCGACCAGCGCCTTCGGCGGCATCATCGCCTTCAACGTGCCGCTGGACGCCGAGACCGCGCAGGCGATCGTCTCGCGTCAGTTCGTCGAGGTGATCATCGCCCCGGGCATCAGCGAAGAAGCGGCTGCCATCGTCGCCACCAAGGCCAATGTGCGCCTGCTCGACGTCGCGGATGCCTGGGCTGCCGAGCGTACCGGCGGTCACGACTTCAAGCGTGTCACCGGCGGCCTGCTGGTCCAGGACCGCGACCAGGGCATGGTCGGCCGTGATGAGCTCAAGGTCGTCACCGAGCGTGCACCGAGCGAGCAGGAACTCAACGACCTGACCTTCGCCTGGAAAGTGGCCAAGTTCGTCAAGTCCAACGCCATCGTCTACATCAAGGATGGCCAGACCATCGGTGTGGGCGCCGGCCAGATGAGCCGTGTGTACTCCGCCAAGATCGCCGGCATCAAGGCCGCCGATGAAGGTCTGGAAGTGCCGGGTTCCGTGATGGCCTCCGATGCCTTCTTCCCGTTCCGCGACGGCATCGACGCCGCTGCGGCGGCCGGCATCACTGCCGTCATCCAGCCGGGTGGCTCCATGCGCGATCAGGAAGTCATCGATGCGGCCAACGAAGCCGGCATCGCCATGGTCTTCACCGGCATGCGTCACTTCCGTCACTGATCAGACCTCGCTGACCTGCACGGGCGCCTAAGCTGGCGCCCACGCAGAAAGCCCCCGCCAGCGACATGCTGGCGGGGGCTTTTTCATGCGCATCTGACAAGAAACGCGGTCATTTGACCGGCAGGTCGACCCAGCGCAGGAAGTTGTCGCGCGCGACATTGCGCGCCGCCTGTGGCGACAGCGCATCGAGGAAGGGCGTATAGCTGGCGAGGATATCGCCCACCGAGCCGAAGCGCCCGACCACGTCACTGCCGAGCACGAAGCGCTGTGGGAAGCGCTCGACCAGTGCCACCCAACGCGAGCGCGGCTGCCCTTCATCATCCAGCAGGTAGGGTTCCAGCACCGACCAGGACAGGTCGATATTCAGGTTGGGGTAGGTTTCCAGCATGCGTTCGATCTCGCCGTGCAGCCAGGTCATGCGCCCCAGACGACGATTGAGCTCGGCACTGGTCCCGGCGTGTGCCCAGATGAAGGTCGTCTCCGGATTGTCGCGCACCGCACTCTCGAATTCCTCGAGATACAGACCCTCATGCCCTTCCCGCTTGCTGGTGATGTTGGAATGCACCATCACCGGCAGCCCCTTCTCCGCCGCCAGCGCATAGACCTTCATCAAGGCCGGATGATTGGCGCGCGGCGTCTCGCCTTCGGTCAGGCGCGTCAGGTCGTCATGGCGCGTGAAGACCTCCCCGATGCCCTTCCAGAAGCCGGGATAGATCGCCATCAGCTGACGAATCTCGTCAGCAGCGTTCAGATCGGTGGGGTTGAAGCCGGTGATGAACGGCGAGAAACGCGCCTGTACCGGCTCGGGCGCGCGGGTCAGCGCCTCGGCCAGGATGTAATCGGTACCGGAATACCAGTAGACCGGCGCATCATCGCCCATGTAGTACCGTGGCTTCTTGGGTGCGTCCTGCTGCCATTTCTTGGCGACGCCAATGCCCGTGACCAGGGCGTGATCGACCTGTGCCTCGTCCATGGCATCCAGCAAGGCCCCCAGACCATCACCCTGCTGGAAGAAGTCCACGAAGTGCAGATGGGCGTCGCTGTAGTGATAATCGCGCGTCTCGTCGGCGGCCACGGCCTCGAGGCCAGCCAGACTGCCGGCAAGCCCCAGCAGCAATGCCAACGCCCCCTGGACGAGAGGACGTTGGCGGGCGCGGGCAGGATGAGAGGGCTGGGCAGGACAAGAGGGCTTGGCAAGAATAGAGAAACGGGCGGCGCGAGGGGCAAGCTTCAGCATGGGGAGCTCCGGGAAAAGGTCGCTCGATTCTGCGGCGCATCCCTGCCACGCGCAAGCAGCCTCAGCCCGCCAGTGCCGCCCCGCTCATGGCGTTTCGCGAATTCGCCTGCTGTTCAGCAGCCTGCTGGCGGCGCGCGGTGACACGGTTCCAGACCTTCTCGTGGAAGAAGAAGGCGACGGTGTTGACCGCCGGCTCGACGATGGCGACCAGGCCGCCGACCACGATATCGCCGGTCAGCAGGTAGGTGACACCGAAGGCGATGGAGAAGTGCATGCTGGCAAAGGTCAATGTCTTGATCATGTTGGCTGCCCTCCGGGCGGTCTACTCAGCGAGACGCTGAGCCTCAGCGCGTCGCATGTCATGGGGTCAGGCAACTGCGTGCTGCCTTGATGAACCAATAATAACGATTCTCAACTGCATGTAGAAATCACTTTGCACTACCTGGCTGATAAGCGTCAACTATCACGCGATTGAGCCGACCTGATGGCACGCCCTGCCAGCGGCATCGAGCGCGCCAGCTGCGGTCATATCCGCTAGAATGCCCTGCCGGCCCCTCGCGCCACTCTCGACCTGATGCCCGATGGCGCCGTTGTCACGAGAGCCCGGCCAGCTTCGCGCCCTTTTCCCTCCACCGCTGCTTCAAGGTTGCCATGACGCCGCCACTCGACCCCGATGCTCTCCAGACACTGCTCGAACGCCTGTCCGATGATGCCAGCCGCTGCTTCAACGAAGGCAAGGTCGCGGACTATATCCCGGCACTGGCGCAGGTCGACCCTGACCAGTTCGGCATCGCCGTCTGCCATGTGGATGGCCGTGTACAGTACGCCGGCAGCGCGCATACTCGCTTCTCGATCCAGTCGATCTCCAAGGTGCATGCGCTGGTACTGGCGATGCAGCGTCTTGAGAGCGACGAGATCTGGTCGCGTGTCGGCCGTGAGCCTTCCGGCCAGGCCTTCAATTCGATCATGCAGCTGGAGGTCGAGAACGGCATTCCGCGCAATCCCTTCATCAATGCCGGTGCTTTACTGATCACCGACCTGCTGGTGTCGCGTATCGTCTCGATCCAGAACACCCTGCGTGAGCAGCTCAGGCGTCTGTCCGGCAGCGACGATATCGGCTTCGATGAAAAGGTCGCGCGCTCGGAAATGGACCACAAGGCACGCAATGCCTCGCTCGCCTACCTGATGCAAGCCTACGGCAATGTGCATTCCGATGTGGATGACCTGCTGGATACCTACTTCCACAGCTGCTCGGTGTCGATGAACTGCGTGGAACTGGCGCGCAGCTTCGCCTTCCTCGCCAATCGTGGCGTCAATCCGCTGGATGGCAAGGAAGTGGTCTCGCCGCTGGAGACACGCCAGCTCAATGCCTTGTTGCTGACCTGCGGGCTTTACGATGCGGCAGGCGACTTCGCCTGGCGAGTGGGCCTGCCGGGCAAGAGTGGCGTCGGCGGTGGCATCATCGCCATCCTGCCGGGACAGATGAGCATCTGCGTCTGGTCACCACGCCTGGACGGCTACGGCAACTCGATTGCCGGGCG
>NZ_CFDJES010000112.1:0-1371 GCF_983723665.1 Cobetia sp.
GTCTGATCGACCTTGACCAGCAGGGTATCGCCATCGCAATCCAGATGCGTACTGACCAGCTTCTGCTGTTGGCCCGAGCTCTCGCCCTTGCGCCATAGCTTGCTGCGCGAGCGTGAGAAGTAGCACACGCGACCGGTGGAGAGCGTCTCGCGCAGGGCTTCGGCGTTCATCCACGCCATCATCAATACCTCGCCGCTGTCATGCTGTTGCGCGATGGCGGGAATCAGCCCGTCGCCATTCCAGGGCAAGGCGGCGATCAGCGCTTCCAGCGCGACCTTCTCGCCGATATCGGCATTCTCCAGCGACTTGAGCAGTCCATCCTGTGCCATTGAGGGTGTTTCCTTGCAGAGTCCATATCGAAGCCCCCTCAAGCGTCATGTCACGCCGGCAGGGGCTCACGCAGTATTCAGTGTCACAAGCCGCGAATCAGCGACGCAGTCCGCCACGGGCGCTGCGCCAGATGAGCGACAGCAGGTAGGCGACACCGGCCACCAGCACGATGGTCGCGCCGGCCGGCAGGTCGAACTGCCATGAGAGTGCCAGCCCGCCGGTGGTGAAGGCCATGGCCGCCAGACTCGCGATCACGATCATCATGCCCAGTGAGCGCGCATGATGGCCGGCAAGCGCGGCAGGCAGGGACAGCAAGGCCAGCACCATGATCAAGCCCACCGCCTGCAACAGCAGCACGACGGTGATCGCCACCATCACCAGCAGCAGCAGGTAGAGCGTCTTGACCGGCACGCCCCGCAGACGCGCGAACTCTTCATCGAAGATCACCGCGGTCAGCGGGCGATGCACCAGCAGCAACACCAGCGCCAGGCCTCCCACCATCCAGGCGAGGGTGCCGATGGCATCCGCGGGCACCAGCAGCAGGTTGCCGAACAGATAGCTCATCAGGTCGACCTTGTAACCCGGGGTCTGACTGATGAACAGGATGCCGGTGGCCATGCCGATGGCCCACAGCGCGCCGATGACGGTGTCTTCCTGATCAAAGCCCTTGAGACTGATGTAGCCGATCAGCAGGGCGGCGAGAATGGCGCTGATGAAGGCGCCGACCAGCGGGCTTGCGCCCATGAAGTAGGCGATCCCCATGCCGGCAAGCACGGTATGGGCGATACCCCCGGCCAGATAGCCGATGCGGCGTACCACGACATAGGGGCCGACCAGACCGGCCGCAAGACTGGCCAGCAGACCGGCGAAGAGGGCGTTCTGGAGAAAATCCTGGCTGCCCAGGGCGGTGATGAAATTCATGTAATGTAAGCCTAGAGCGCAGAGCGGGCGACGTGAAGGAAGTGAAACAGGCCAGACGGACAGTCACCGGCCGCGACATCAGTGATGGTGATGGATCATCTGGACGTTTTCACCATAGAG
>NZ_CFDJES010000112.1:1471-2641 GCF_983723665.1 Cobetia sp.
GCCGCCAGGGCGCGGGCAATCAGCACACGCTGCAGCTGACCGCCGGAGAGGGCATCGATATGCCGACGGCGCAGATGACTGATACCGACTTCTTCCAGCACCGCACCGATCGCCTCACGGTCCGCGCGTGGCCAGGGGCCCCACTGACGACGACGCCCCTGGCGTCCCATCAGCACGACATCTTCCACGCGGATGGGGAAGCGCTTCACGAAGTTGGCAAACTGCGGCACATAACCGATATGGCGCGCGGCAGCCTTGGGCGTGCGCCCCAGCACGCGGACACAGCCAGCCGCCGGCTTGTGAAGACCGAGTATCAGCTTGAGCAGCGTGCTCTTGCCGCCACCGTTGGGCCCGATCAGTCCCACTATCTCGCGCGCGCCGACCTGAAAGTCGACATCGTCGAGAATGACCTGCTCGCCATACCGGAAGGTCACGCCGCGAATATCAATGGCATCCGGTGCATCTGCCGGCACCGGGCGAAAGACCGGTCCGACACTGCGCCCGGTGGCTGACGCCTCCGGATGGCTGTCCGTGCGCGGGCGCGCGACGGAGATGGGGCTGACCATGACGTAAGGTACCTCGTTGCAACGCAGACGGGCGCATGAGCGCCCGTCTGACTTTTCGATGGGGCAGGGCATTGTGCAAGATCAGACGATATGCGCAATACCCGGCCGGCAATTACTGGCTGTCAGTCAACTCGAAACCCGCCTTCAGCGCTTCGGTGGCATGCTTCAGGTTATCGAGATAGTCCTCTGCCAGTGGGTCCAGTACGGCCACTTCGGCCTCTAGGGAGCTGGCGATCCGCTTGGCCGCCGTCTGGGAGAACTGCCCCGAGACGAAGATGGTGCCGATGTTCTCATCCTTGGCACGCGTGATCAGCGTGGCCATCTCGCGCGGCGTGGGCTCACGGCCACTGACTTCAATGGCATGCTGCTCGAGCGAGTAGCGGTCCGCGAAGTAGCCGAAGCTGGGATGGAAGATCAGGAAGTTGCGGCCCTTGTAGGGAGTCAGCGTCTGAGCGATCTGCGCATCCAGCTCGCTCAGGGTCTTGAGCAGACGCTGCTCATTGGCATCGATCTCGCTGGCATGCTGTGGCAGGCGTGCCTCGAGCACCTCGGCGGCACGCTCGACGACGGTCTGCATGCGCTGCGGGTCCAGCCAGAGGTGGGG
>NZ_CFDJES010000112.1:2741-6000 GCF_983723665.1 Cobetia sp.
CATCGTGATGCGCGTCCTGCTCATGAGCATGCGCTTCATCATGACCGTGGTCATGCGCCTCACCACTGCCGAAGTGGCGTGTGTTGAGACCCTCTTCCAGATGCACGACCTGCATCTCGGCGTTGTTCTTCACCAGGCGCGGCAACCACACCTGCTCGAAGGGCACACCGATGGCGAGATAGAGCGGAACCGTCGACAGCTCGGCCACCTGGCGCGGGGTCGGGTCGTAGGCGTGCGGGCTGTCGCCCGGCTTGACCAGCGTGGTGATCTCGACATGCTCACCGGCCAGCTGATCGACCATCCACGCGATGGGCGGCACGCTGACGGCCACATGCAGAGGGGCGCTGTCCTGGGCGTGGGCGGCAGGCGTCGCGAACGCGGCAAGCGCGCCCAGCACACTCAGCGGCAGAGCACGCGCAGCCCGCGGACCCAGCGTGCGCTGGACCCGGGACAGCAGCTTTTCACACAACACTTGGCGAGACGCCAGGGGAGAGCCCGCATGCATACTCATGACACCACTTCCTTTGCTAGTGATCACGGCATGATGCGGGCAAGGCGTGCCGAGAACCGGCACGCCAGGACCGCCATCAGCCGCGGTTGAACGAGAGTCGCTGGCCGTTGGCCACCGGATTGACGGTCTTGCCGTCATAGGCTTTCACGCCGTTGACGAAGGTCGCATCGATACGCGCCTTGAAGGTCACGCCATCGAAGGGGCTCCATCCACACTTGTAGAGCACATTGTCACGCGTGACGCTGGTCTCGCCATTGAGGTCGACCAGCACGAGGTCAGCGAAGGCCCCTTCACGGATGTAGCCGCGATCGACGATGGAGAAGCGATCCGCCACGTTGTGGCTGGTCTTCTGCACCAGGGTCGCCAGGTCATAGATGCCGTCCTGTACCTGATCGAGCAGTGACAGCAGGGCATGCTGCACCAGCGGCAGGCCGGAAGGCGCCTTGAAGTACGGGTTCTGCTTCTCTTCCCAGGTATGTGGTGCGTGATCGGTGGCGATGATATCGATACGGCCATCCATCACGGCAGCGCGCAGGGCGGCGCGGTCTTCGGCGGTCTTCACTGCCGGGTTGCACTTGATCAGGCTGCCACGGGTGTCGTAATCGGCGTCGCTGAACCACAGGTGGTGCGCGCAGACTTCGGCGGTGATCTGCTTGCCCTTCATCGGGCCGGCCTTGAACAGCGCCATTTCCTCGGCGGTGGTCAGGTGCAGGACATGCAGCTGGGTACCGTTGCGCGTCGCCAGGTCGATCGCCAGACGCGAGCTCTTGATGCAGGCTTCGCGCGAGCGGATCAGGCCGTGTTCGGAGAAGGGCACGTCTTCCCCGAAGCGCTCACGCCAGCGCGCTTCGTTCTCGAGAATCATCGGCGTGTCTTCGCAATGCGTGACGATGGGCGTCGGTGCATGCTTGAAGATGCCTTCGAGAATCTCCGGATCATCGACCAGCATGTTGCCGGTAGAGGCGCCCATGAAGATCTTGATGCCGCAGGTCTGGTTCGGATCCAGCGTCTTGATCGCTTCCAGGTTGTCGTTGCTGGCACCCAGATAGAAGGCGTGGTTGGCATGGGCACGACCGGCCGCCACGGCAAACTTGGCTTCCAGTGCATCGCTGTCCAGGGTCGCCGGCTTGACGTTGGGCATGTCGAAGAAGGTGGTGATCCCCCCGGCCACGGCAGCAGCTGACTCGGTGGCGATGTTGCCCTTGGCGGTCAGGCCCGGCTCACGGAAGTGCACCTGATCATCGATCATGCCCGGCAGCAGATGGCGGCCGGCGGCATCAATCACTTCACGTGCATCGAGGTGAGACAGGTCGCTGCCGATGGCGTGAATACGCCCGTCCTTGATGCCCACATCCTGAGTGGAAATGGTGCCTTCGTTGACGACTTGCGCCTGTGAGATGCGGATGTCCAGCATGTGACGTCCTCCGTGGGAAGCAAATGTTATATCGTATCAAAAGCGCTCGCAAGCGCCGTTCACTGAGCGTTTTCTGCCATGGCAGCTGCTTGAGAGGTGCAATCCTGGCAACGCCCCTCGAGTTCGATGGTCTGGCGTTCGATCGAGAAACCATGGCGATCGGCGCTGGCGACTAGCCGAGTACCGAGATCGTCATCATGCATTTCCTCGACACGACCGCAGCCGCGGCAGATCAACAGCTGGAATCCGTGCTGATGTTCCGGGCAGTGGCAGGCAAGGTAGGCATTGAGTGATTCGATGCGATGGACGAGGCCCTGTTCGAGCAGGAAGTCCAGTGCACGATAGATCGTGGGAGGGCGGGCAGCGCCATGTTCCTTGGCGAGCTGATCCAGCAGGTCATACGCCTTGAGTGCGCCATGACTGGTCGCGATCATTTCCAGTACACGTCGCCGAATCGGCGTAAATCGCACACCGCGCGCCAGACATTGACGTTCGGCCTGGTCGATCAGCGAAAGTGGCTCTGGCATGAAGAATCCTGAGTGTCGTGAATCCCGGATGTCAAAAGGCGTCAAGCGCGATGAGGGCAAGTGCGTCAGCGCGCAGCCTGAATGACCAGATGCTTATTCTAGGGCAAATGGGCCATGACGGGCCACCGGCAAAGGCATCGGGGCTGCGTGAGTCACTCAAAGGCAACGCACGGCGCGGAGCTAACATGAAAGCATGGACATGCGATCAATATGATATAACATAACAGTTATCGCTTTCTGGTCGCGGTGATAGACCCGCGACCATCCCTGACAGGAGGAATTCATGGCCCAGTTCGAGGCGCTGCACCCACCCCTTCACACACGGCCCGAGCCACGCCTGGCAGCCAGTTCGTCACCTTCGACCCTCGCGCCGGCGCCAAGGCCCGCAACCCATTGGCATATCGGTCACGAGGCACATGACCTGGGAGCCATCTTCGACCCCGACATCAGTCTGGCCGTGATGCAACGCAGTATCGATGCGGCATTGGAGATGGCGGTGAAGGCTCAATCCTCGGGTGCCTACCCGCTGCGCATGCGCTGGCGCGGCCCGATCAGTGATCTGCGTGAGGCGCTGGAGCGCTACCTTCCGGCACCGGATGCCGGGACTGCGCTGATAGAGGACATCTGTGTGCTGGGTGAGGCCATGAGCGAGCTCTTCGAGGTCAAGGACATCGGCATGCGACTGGAGATGACCCAGAGCGCCATGTGCCCGCGCTTTCATGTCGACCGCATCCCGGTCAGATTGGTAACGACCTACGACGGCCCGGGCACCCAGTGGCTGCCGGAACATGCCGCCGACAGACTGGC
>NZ_CFDJES010000112.1:6100-9459 GCF_983723665.1 Cobetia sp.
GCCGTCGACAGGCGCATCATCGCCATCACGGGATAGCCCTTGAAGACGATGACGCGAATGTCCGGCACACCCTCATAGGTGAACTCGGCGAAGGCCTGATCGAAGGAAATCAAGCCTTCGACCAGCGCCACATCCGGTGAGCCGCCCAGAGAATAGAGCCCTGACAGGATGTTGGAGACGTGGCGCTCCATGTCGGCACGCGTGATGCGCGCGCCGCTGGGCTTCACATACTCTTCGCCATCATGGTGCTCGATGACGAGGATCCCCTTGCCGCCTGAGCCCTTGGCCGGCTTGATCACGAAGCCCGCGTGATCGCGCACCATGTCGACGACGCGCTCGACCTCGAACTGGCTGGCGACCTTGCCGATCATCTCCGGCGAGGCCAGGCCGTACTTCTGACACAGCAGCTTGGTCTGCAGCTTGTCATCGACCAGCGGATAGAGGCGGCGGTCGTTGTATTTCGAGATATACCCGATGTTGCGGCGATTCATGCCGACAACCCCCCGGGCGCGCAAGGCGCCCGGCGTGGTCCAGTTGCGCGACCAGCGATTCAGCCATGACGAGAGCATCTCAATCCTCCGTCAGCGGCTTGAAGCGGCGCAATTCCAGCAGACGATAGCCGGTGTAGTTGCCGAGCAGCAGGATGAAGGCCATCAGCACCAGTTGCAGACCGAGGAAGTTGAAGGTCAAGTGACGCACCCACGGATTGTTCATCGCCAGATAGGCCAGCACGGCGGTCAGAAGGCTGCCGCCACCTTGCTTGAGCACTTCCTTGGGACCTTCCTCTTCCCACAGGATCGACATGCGCTCCACGGTCCACGACAGGATGATCATCGGGAAGAAGGTGATGGTCAGGCCGGCGTTCAGACCGAAGCGATAGGCGAGTACCGAGAAGATGGAGATGATCGCGATCACCGTGATGATCACCACCGAGACCCTCGCCACCAGCAGCAGATTGAGCCGCGACAGGTAACTGCGGATCACCAGGCCCGTCGCGACGATCAGCAGGAAGCCGATCAAGCCGGTCACCAGACTTGTCTGGATGAAGGCGAGGGCGATCAATACCGGCATGAAGGTACCGGAGGTCTTGAGACCGACCAGTACACGCAGCAGCACCACGACCAGCGCGCCGATCGGGATCAGCAGGATGGTCTTGAACAGCGCCTGCTCTTCCAGCGGCAGGGAATGGATCGAGAAGTTGAGCAGCTCGTCATTGGCCAGCTTGTTGCGCACCGCGACGGCCGCCGGCTCGTTGTGACGGATCATCGAGAAGCTGACGCGAGAATTCACGCCGCCTTCGACTTCCAGCATCGGCGCGCCACGACCTTCCCACAGCAGCAGGTTGTCCGGCTCACCTTGCTTGCCGGTTTCCGGGTTGATCAGCACCCAGTCGGTATTGATGTCTTCAGCGTCGGCGGCCTCGACATCCACCGCCTCGTTGCCTTGCGGCGTTTCGGCGAAGACCTGCAACCAGGACGAGACCGTCTGGCGACGACGACCGTCTTCCAGGCTCAGGCCGCTGACCAGACGCGCACTGACACCGGCCTCATTGAGCAGGCGCAGCATCAACTCGGGACGCTCGAACTGGGTCAGCAGCAGGCGCGCATTCTCGCCCTGACGCTGATTGTCGAACTGCTTGATCAACTCACGTGCGAAGGTGAACGAATCGGCACTGCGCTCACGGGCCTGATCGATGACCTGGGCCGCGGCGGTATCGTAGGGGCGCTCCCAGGAGACTTCCTGAGGGGCCGGCAGGCGCTTGATGGCCGCAGGCGTCGCGTTGTCGGACTCCAGCATGGTCACAGTGTAATACAGCAGCTGCGAGCCTGCCGCTTCACGGATCGACCATTCGGCACGACGGCCCGGCAGGTCATCCAGATAGGACAGTCCGAAGCCAGAGGACGCCGTGTTCTCGGTCAGAACGCTGTAGCCTTTCTGGTTTTCCGGCAGCGCCAGCGACGCCTTGACCGGGCCGCCAGTGGCCGTGAAGGCCACCTGGGCTTCGATATCCCACACTTTCTGCTGTGCACCGGGCACCCAGGGCACATCAAACGAAATATGGCGATAGGCGGTCAGGCCCACACCGATCAGCATCAACAGGCCGACCAGAAGATAGAAAGCAAAACGCGACATGGGAGTCCTTGAAATGTCTGGAGCAGTCATGATGGCTCGGTGGAGCACCGAGCCATGTCAGGCAGCGAAGCCGGGCAGAGGAGACAGGAGGGCGCTTGCCACTCAGTCGCGGTTGCCTTCGTTCGGGTCCTCGTCCTTGGCCGCTTCGTTACTGGGTGCACTGCCCGGGTACTCCGGACGTGCATTGATGAAGGTACGGCTGACGTCCACCGCAGCGATGTCCATCATGAAGCGACGGCCCAGCAATACCGGATAGGTGAGATCACGACGATCATTGAGGGTGAACTCGACCTTCTGCTTGATATCACCCAGCGTCATCAGCAGGCTGACGACGGGACGCTCTTCGCGGCCGGAGGCCTGGATAATGGTCACCGTGCGGCTGACCTGGGCTTCGACCCACTTGTCACGATCGCCTGACACGAAATACTTGCCGTCATCCCGCAGCGCAAGCTTGAACTTGACCCACTTGGCGCCGTCGCGCTCGAATTCGGTGATATCACGCGCCGACAGCGACGAGGTATTGGCACCGGTGTCGATACGTGCCTTGAAGTAGCTGCTGATGGTCGGGAAGCCGACCCACTCGACGCGCCCAAGCAGGGTCTTGTCGAGGATGGGATTGTCGGTCACGGCCTTGCAGGCTTCCACGGCCTGCGGCTGTGCGGGCTGTTCCATCTCGGCATGGATCTGACGCAGCTGACTGCCGACTTCTCGCACGTCACGACGCAGAGAGCGGCTCAGCGCCTGCTGGTCGGCAAGTTGCTGCTGTTGGACGTTGCATTGGCCTGCCAGCTGTTCCTGCAGGGCATCGATGCGCTGTGAAAAGGCATCTGGCGTCAATACCGGTTTCTGCGGTTGCGGTTGTGCCGGGACGCAGCCGGCCATGACGACGACACTGGTCAAGGTAACAGGCAATAGCAGCTTGCGGATCAGCATAGGGGAGAAGGTTCCTGTTCAGCCTTGCTGCCGCTCTACAACCTGTGTGAACGGCAGACATAATTCTTGTCCATCGTCAGTCAGCACACTGATCCGACGATGCCTGGGTATTCCCTTGTATAGCTTGGGCGTTCTAGCACCGAAGCGTTACTGGGGGGCGATCATACGTAGCCCGAATGGTGACTGTCCATGTTTCAGCACCTGACGCCGAGCCATTTCCTGCAATTCACCAACGTAGCGATCACTTTCTGTCGCCAGTCGAGGACAGACCACACGAGCTCCCGCCTGGCGTG
>NZ_CFDJES010000113.1:0-2054 GCF_983723665.1 Cobetia sp.
CCAGGCAGCGGGGCTGTCACTGCCGGTCTCGACGCGCCTGGCGCGCTACTGCCTGGTCGCGTTCTTCGTGTTGTTGATCGGCCTGCCCCTGGTGGCCTCGGGTAGTCTGGTCGATATCTTCTATCGTGCCGGGGCGCTGGTGTTCGGGGGCGGGCACGTGGTGCTGCCGCTGCTGGAGGCCTCCACCGTCGAGACGGGCCAGATCGCGGCCGATACCTTTCTCACCGGCTATGGCACCGCCCAGGCGATGCCGGGGCCGCTGTTCACCTTTGCCGCCTGGCTGGGGGCCGGCATGGCGCAGGTGGGCGGAGGTTCGGCACTGTTCGGTGCCGTCATTGCGCTATTGAGCATCTTCCTGCCGGGGATTCTGCTGCTGATCGGTGTGGCGCCTTTGTGGGGGCGTCTGCGCGCCCGCGCCGGGGCGCACGCTGCGCTCGCCGGCGCCAATGCGACCGTGGTGGGCGTGCTGGGCATGGCGCTCTATGACCCGCTATGGACCACCAGCGTGCTGAGCCGCACGGACCTGGTGATCGCGCTGGCCGCCTTCATCGCTCTGACGCGTTTCTCGCTGGCACCCTGGAAGCTGGTGCTGGGGATGGTGATCCTCGGCGCGGTGCGTGGCGTGATCTAAGTCCCGACGTCGTATCTGATAAAAGAACGCCCCCGTCTGCTGTTGGCAGGCGGGGGCGTTCTTTTTCTGCAGAGCAACTCATGCCGAGCAACTTCAGGCCGAGCGGCTGGTGTCACACCAGCGACAGCAGCGCGGTGACCAGCAGCTCGTTGTCGTAGTAGGGCGCGCTCTGCTCGCTGATCAGGCGGGTGTCGATCACGGTGATGCCCATGCGCTCGAGCGCCTCGATGCAGGGGCCGCCCGGGTAGTCACCGCGCTGGCTGTCGAGGAGCACGATGTTTAGCAGGTTCTCGGTGGGGCAGTCTTCCATGCGGCCGGTGAGGTCGGCACACAGAGTGTCGAGCAACACGCTGACCAGCTCATCCATGCGCTTGCCGGTCTGTTCCGGGTCCGGGCAGCAGTTGGGGATGTAGACCTTGGGGCAGGGGTTGGCCAGCACCGCGCGCCCGACGCCCTTGGGCAGCAGATTGGCGAGCACGCTGGAGTAGAAGCTGCCGGGAGGGAAGCAGATCAGCTCGGCCGACTCGATCAACTGGCGATTGTTGGCGTGCAGCTCCGGCACCACGGGCACATGGTGGTCGCCCTCTGCCGCGGCCAGACGCATGCGCGCGATGGGCGAGTCGAGGGGCGCGACTTCCTTGCCGGTGATGCGATGCTGACCGATGATCTCGCGGCCATCTTCCAGCGTCACCGCCAGATGACAATCGGCATTGACCACGGCGCGCACCGTGCCGCGCACGTGCACCAGCTTGGAGAACAGGAAGATGATCTGATCCAGCTGCTGGTGATGGTTCAGATAGCCACCGGCAATGATCAGATTGCCGATGCTGGCGCCGCGCAGATCGAAGCCTTCCGGCATGGCGTCGATGAGAAAGCCCAGCTGATGGCAGATCAGGGTGCGCATCGGTTCCGCGACCGCCATGGTCAACGGATGACGTCCGGCCGCCAGCTCGCGCAGCGTGGCATGTAACATCTCCGGGCGCGCTTCACGTGGCAGGCGGTGGGTAAACAGGCGATAGATGTCGGGATGGCCCAGGACGCTGTCATCGGCCAGCGCCATCAGGCGTGAACGCAGATCGCCGATGGCGGGCATCGAGAAGGCGTCGCGCAGTTTGGCCGAGCTGCCACCGGAGTCGAACGGCGTCACCAGATGGATGCTGTGGTGGGTATAGCGGGTCAAGGTGCGTGAGACCCCGGTCAGCGCGGTACCGCCACTGAAGAACAGCACGCGTGGGCCGACTTCGGGGGCTTTCAGATAGCGCCTGACGCGCATGGGATCGGGTACACGTGCGGTCCGACTGACCCTGACCTTGGCCATTGCATGGCTTCCTTTATGCTTGCATTTTTGGCATAGAGTGCCTTTTTTTACGCCCAGCGTCGCCTATTATGCACTTTCTCTCAATTCCAGCGCAGGGACTCTCGA